>JAFAGQ010000399.1 GCA_023422555.1 Pseudomonadota bacterium | reverse complement strand
ATGCCGCCCAGAATGATGACAGGCATCAGCAAAGCAAGAAAGGACTGACGGAAGGCTTTGAATATCGGGAGTCTGCCCACACCGTCTTCTTTGCCATAACCATGACGTTTGGCATAAATCCAGACGTAAGTCATCAGTCCGATTGCAATCAGGATTCCCGGAAAAATGCCACCGATAAACAGTTCGCCGACAGAGGTATCGGTCGAAACGGCAAACAGAATCATGGGAATGGATGGAGGAATAATGACGCCGAGTTCCGCGGCGGTTGCCTGCAGCGACGCCGAGAATGGCTTGGGGTAGCCGTGCCGGACCATGGCAGGAATCAGAATGGCACCTACGGCGAAGGTGGTTGCCACACTGGAACCGGCGACAGCGGCAAATATCATACATGTGATAATGCATGCCATGGCCAGGCCACCCTGAACCGACCCTACCAGGCTTTTCGCAAAATTGACCAGGCGTTCCGAAATCCCACCGGCCTCCATGAGATTGCCTGCCAGGATGAAAAACGGAATGGCAACCAGTGGAAATTTATCCAGCGAGGCAAAGATCTGCTGGGCGACGACCAGCCAGTTAATTCCGGCGACATACACACCGAACAGGCTGGCAATACCGATGGAAATTGCCACCGGGACGGTCAGGACGAAACAGATCAGCATGGATAAAATCATTATTTGCGACATAATCTGTCCCGGCGGTATGGTGAGAACGAAGAACGGAAAGTGTTAACCATGGACAACGGTATGCAGGTCTGAAACCAGAACGGCCAGCGCAAATTGTCGGATTTCGATCGATTGCGAATCATGATGATGCATGGGTCAGAGCAGGGTGAGGTCTTCTTCCTGCGATTCCTTTCTGGCATTGGCCCACTGAATAATCACGGCGATCAGCGCCAGTGCGGTGCCCACGGGAATGGCCGCATATATCCAGGAAATGGATATGCCCAGACTGGGGATCGTCTGGAAACGTACGCGATAGGTCATGAGTATGCCGATCCAGGTCATCAGGCCGAAAAAGAAAGCCATCACAAGCATCACCAGATGTTCCAGTCGGCGCTGCCACGGATCCTTCAGCAGCGAATGCAGCATTTCCACCTTGAGCATGGCACCCTGACGGCAGGCCAGAACCACGCCCAGCAGAACCAGCCAGATCATGGCGGTTCGGGTCCAGCCCTCACTCCAGTCTGCAGGTTCCTGAAGCACAAAACGTGCGATGACCTGATAAAAAGATGCACATACCGCTGATACCAGAAAAAGCTGGGCAATCACGGAGATCAGCCGAAACAGGGTGCTGTCCAGAAAACGGGTTAACGCGTTCATTCAGATCTCCATGACAATTGCAATATCAACAGGCTGCGCTGCTATTGCAATTGAATTTGCCGTCACTACAGTTGTAAGTCTCTACAGTTGTAATTATTTGATATGGCTGTGCTATCTATTTTGTATTGCGGATGGATTCAACCAGTTCCTTGCCAAACTTTTTGTAGAACTCCGGATAGACGGGCTCCACCGCTTTGACGAACGCGTCATGATCGACGTTCTCTTCCACCTGCATGCCTTCTTTTTTCAGCGTTTCCACGCCGCTCTTTTCGATATCATCAACATAGTTGCGCATCGCTTTGGCGGCGGCCAGTCCGGCTTCCTTGAATTTTTTCTTGTCATCGTCGGACAGTCCGTCATAAACGGAGGGCGACACCAGCACCAGGGCAGGGCCATAGACATGAGCCGTCAGCGACAGGTACTTTTGCATCTGTGACAGTTTGGCGGACACAATAACCGACATTGGATTTTCCTGGCCGTCTATGGTGCCTTGTTGCAGGGCGGTAGCGACTTCCGGCCAGGCCATGGGCGTAGGCAACATACCGATCTTGCGGAAAGCGGTAATGTGGATTGGATTCTCGGTGGTGCGAATTTTCAGACCTTTCAGATCGGCCGGCGTTTTTACAGGACGCACATTATTGGTCAGATGGCGAAAACCCTGTTCACCCCAGGCAAGCGCAACCAGCCCTTTTTTCGGAAATTCGCTGAGCAGCTTCTGGCCGATAGGACCGTCCAGCACTTTGCGGGCATGATCCAGATCGCGGAACAGGAAGGGAATATCGATGACACCTGTCTCTGGCACAAAATTGAGCGTGGCGCCTGTGGAAACCACGGCGGCATCAATGGTACCCAGTTGCAGACCTTCTATAACTTCGCGTTCCCCGCCCAGTGCACTATTGGGAAATTGCTGAACCTTGAACTGTCCTTTTGTGCTCTCGCCAATGGATTTCTCGAAAGCATCGGCTGCCACGCCGTAGTGAGAATTCTTGGACAGCGCGTAAGCCAGTTTCAGTGTTTGTTCTGCCATGACAGGTGTCATAACAAAGGCCGACAGAATGCCGGCGGCCAGGGCTTTCTTGATCCAGTGAGCACGCATGATATTGTCTCCCCAACGCTTGGGTTTATGTTGTTGAAATAAAAGAATCGGGTAACTTTACGGCAATATTTGCTGCGTGCAAGGCATTTCGTTTGTGATTAGTGCAAACCCTAGCCGATTTCTTTTGCTATGTTCATCCCATTGTCAGCCCGAGAGTGTTTTCAGGGCAGCGCGAATGCCCTCGGATACACCCAGATCGGGTGCCAGGGATTTGACAGCTGCCCGCGCTTCCCGGTCAGAATAACCCAGCGCCAGCAGGGCATTGAGCACATCGCTCTGACCGCCTGCTGTCGGGGTTGCAGGTGCGATTGCATCCAGTTTGCCACGCAGCTCCAGCAGCAGGCGCTCCGCCGTTTTCTTGCCAATACCCGGTACGCGGGTCAGAAGCGCGGTATCCTGTTGCGCCACAGCGGCGGCCAGATCTGCACTGCTCATGCCGGACAGCACAGCCAGCGCCGTGCGTGCGCCAATGCCGGTGACTTTGATCAAGGCTCGAAAGGTAGCGCGTTCTTCCTGACGCAGAAAGCCATACAGTACATGCGCATCTTCGCGGATCGCGAGGTGAGTGAACAGCGTCACCCTGGCACCTGCTTCAGGCAGATCGTAGAACGTGCTCATGGGCACATCAATATCGTATCCCACGCCATTGACGTCCAGGCAAAGGCTGGGCGGTTGTTTTTCTATCAGAAGGCCGGTCAGTCGTCCGATCATCAAAAGCTCCACAGACCCTGTCGTGCAGGGTAAATCAACATTACTATTATTCGACCAGTCGGCTCGCGCGAAGGCGAGTGCGAATTCGACGACCCACCAGCACATTCTGACTGGTCAGCCGCGTTGCCAGCGGTGCCGCATGGGCGTGGCAGATGGCGCAGGCCAGCGCGTCAGCCGAGTCGGGTGCAGGAAGTGAATTAAGCGTAAGCAGACGCTGTACCATGTGCTGAACCTGTTCTTTTTGCGCATGGCCGTTGCCTACCACGGCTTTCTTGATTTGCAGGGCGGTGTATTCTGTCACGTCAAGATGGCGGTCCGCCAGCGCGCACATGGCAGCGCCTCGCGCCTGTCCAAGCAGCAGTGTAGAGGCCGGATTGGTATTGACAAAGACCTTTTCCAGCGCCGATTCCGTTGGCGAATAGGTATCCACCACTTCGCGAATGCTGTCCAGTATGACCTTGAGGCGTTCATGCAGGGGAATATCTGTGGGAACCACGATGGTGCCGCTGGCCACGTAGGCCATACGCATTCCGGCAGTGTCGATGACGCCGAAACCGGTACGACGCAGGCCCGGATCAATGCCAAGAATCCGCAACATCCATGACTCCCTGAAAAAGCCCCGGCGCGAACCGGGGCGTTATCACATCTGCAATTAATGACGGAAGTGTCGGGTACCAGTGAGCACCATGGCAATGCCATGCTCGTCTGCTGCCGCAATCACTTCATCATCCCGCACGCTGCCACCAGGCTGAATGACGCAATCTGCGCCGGCCTTCACAATCACGTCCAGGCCATCGCGGAAGGGGAAGAAAGCGTCTGAGGCCGCAGCGGTATTCTGCAATGACAGACCTGCATTCTCTGCCTTGATGGAAGCAATGCGCGCAGAATCGATACGACTCATCTGGCCTGCACCTACGCCATAGGTCATGCCGTCGCGGCAGAAGACAATGGCGTTGGATTTGACAAACTGTGCCACATTCCATGCAAACAGCAGATCATCCATCTGTTTGTCGGTGGGCTGCTTGCGCGTGACCACGCGGCAATCGGCTGCCGTCAGTGGCTTGTGGTCGGGGTTTTGCACCAGCCAGCCACCGCCCACACGTTTGACGTCAAACCCATTCTGGCCGTCGCCCAGTGCAACTGTCAGAACGCGCACGTTTTTCTTGCTGGCCAGCAGGACCAGCGCATCGGGAGTATATTCGGGTGCCAGCAGCACTTCCATGAACTGTTCGCTCACAGCGCGCGCGGTTTCTTCGTCCACAATCCGGTTGAACGCGATGATGCCGCCGAAAGCCGACGTCGGGTCAGTCTGGAATGCCTTGCGATACGCGCTGGCCGCGTCTTCGGCCACGGCCACACCGCAAGGGTTGGCGTGTTTGACAATGACACATGCCGGTGCCTGGAAGGTACGTACACATTCCCATGCGGCGTCAGCATCGGCAATGTTGTTGTAGGAGAGTTCCTTACCCTGCAACTGTTCATAGTTGCCCAGTACGCCTGCCGGTACATTGCTGTCCAGATAGAAGGCTGCAGACTGGTGCGGATTTTCGCCATAGCGCAGCGCCTGATGCTGACGCAGCTGAATAGTGAGTGTCTGTGGCCAGGTCTGGCGGGCAGGTGCCGCGTCCTGCGCAGGCTCGGCGTCTGTAATGGCGCTCAGATAACTGGCAATGGCACCGTCGTAGGCAGCAGTATGTGCATAGACTTTTCTGGCAAGCGACAGACGCAGACCATAAGAGGTACCACCGTTTTCATCCAGTTCACGCAGCACGGCTTCGTAGTCGGCGGGATCGATCACGACTGTGACGCCGCCTTTTTCTGTTCCGTGATTCTTGGCTGCAGCACGCAACATGGCAGGACCGCCGATATCGATATTCTCTACGGCGTCGGCGAACGTGCAGCCTTCCTTGGCAATGGTTTCGCGGAATGGATAGAGGTTCACCACCAGCAGATCAATGGGGTCGATCTCATGGGTTTTGAGTGTATCCAGATGAGCCTGACTGTCGCGTCGGGCCAGCAGGCCACCGTGAATGCGAGGGTGCAGGGTCTTGACGCGGCCGTCCAGAATTTCCGGAGATTGCGTATGCTCTGCCACTTCGGTCACGTCCAGACCTTCTTTTTTCAGCAGTGCAGCAGTACCCCCGGTAGACAGGAGCTTGACGCCGCGGCTGTGCAGCGCGCGGGCGAAGTCGACGATACCGGTTTTATCCGATACGGAAAGTAAGGCGGTCTTGATAGTCATGAAGATAATTACAGTAAATGATGAGAAATCAGTTTCTTGCGCAGGGTGTTGCGGGTAATGCCCAGCATGTCTGCGGCGCGCGACTGGTTGTGACCGGCTTTGCTCATGACTACTTCCAGCAGCGGCTTCTCTACGCAACTGGTGACCATGTTCCAAAGGTTTCCGGCTTCGCCGTCGCCCAGCTCATTGAAATAAAGTTCAAGGTTTGTGCGTACACATTCCTGAAGGTCTTGTGTGTTATTCATAATGGCGATGATGGGAAATTTTTGTTGTTCTGACTTAGTGGAGTGCAGCTTGTGCTATGCGCGGTGCTGATTCGTTGACCAGCTTGGTGAACCACTGATTGACAGCATTGTACTGC
>JAFAGQ010000339.1 GCA_023422555.1 Pseudomonadota bacterium | reverse complement strand
GTTGTGATTCTGTCAGTGAAGTCGCATCAAGTCCTTCATAAACGTCACCATTGAAGGCCAGCACCGCCTGGCGGGAATTCTTCTGATCGAATTTGGGCTTCCATTCTGCATACCGTTTTACGTTCAGCTCCGACAATGCCGGACTCAGCTTCATGAGTGCTGCAATATCATCTGCACTTTTGGTTTTGAGTACTTTGATAAGCTCTGCAGAACGTTTCGTAAATAGCGGCTGAGTGTGAGTGGTGGTTGATACCGGAGAGTCGTAATCGAGTTTTTTGGCAGGTGAAAGCAGAAAAAGCATGATGGACAACCTTGGATGAAAAACGGATTGAATCGAAAAGAAAATACCGCGAAATTGAATGTCGGGAGCACCACCAGCCCATCTTTTCTGTCTGACCCGGATCGCCCTCGCATAGGTCAGCAAATCGTGGTTATGCTCAGGTCAGGCAGATCGGCCCTGCCTGCATCGTAGCGACGGCAAGGCCTCAGCGACGGATCACGCCTCGGGCGTCAGGCGTTCAAGCCCTCCCATATAGGCGCGTAGCGCCTGCGGGATGACAATGCTGCCATCAGCCTGCTGGTAGTTTTCGATAAGTGCGACCAGCGTACGTCCCACAGCCAGGCCAGAGCCGTTGAGCGTGTGCAGATATTCGGTTTTGCCCTGCTCGTTGCGGAAACGCGCCTGAAGCCGACGGGCCTGAAATGCTTCGCAGTTGGAGACAGAGGAAATTTCCCGCCAGGTATTCTGCGCCGGAATCCACACTTCCAGATCGTAGGTTTTGGCAGCGCCAAAGCCCATATCGCCTGTGCAAAGCTGCATGACGCGATATGGCAGTTCCAGCAGTTGCAGCACTTTCTCGGCATGACTGACCATCTCTTCGAGCGCGTCGTAAGACTTCTCTGGATGGACAATCTGCACCATTTCCACTTTATCGAACTGATGCTGACGAATCATGCCGCGCGTGTCGCGACCGCCGCTGCCCGCTTCGGAGCGAAAGCATGGCGTATGCGCTGTCAGGCGCAGTGGCAGACTGGCGCCGGGAACGATATCATTCTTGACCGTTGCGGTCAGCGTAATTTCCGACGTTGAAATCAGGTAAAGGTCTTCTTTGGCAATGGGTCGACCCTGTTGATCTGTCTGGGGTTCGTCTTCCCCGCCTTTTGTGACCCAGAACATATCGTCCTTGAACTTCGGCAACTGGCCCGTACCAAGAAGCGTGGAGCTGTTCACGATATAGGGCGTATAGCATTCGGTATAACCATGCTGCGTGGTGTGCAGATCGAGCATGAACTGGGCCAGCGCACGATGCGGGCGCGCCATGCCGCCACGCATGAAGGAAAAGCGTGCACCCGTCAATTTGACCGCCGTATCAAATTCAAGCCCGAGGCGCTCACCAACGGTGACATGATCCTGGGTGTCGAAGTCTTTGGCTGCAGGCTGGCTGTTATCGGTAACAAATCCTTTTGCATTACCCAGCCAGCGACGAACTTCCACGTTATCATCGCTGTCCTTGCCATCCGGGACGGAGGCATGGGGCAGATTTGGAAGGGTCATCAGCCAGCCGTCAAGTTCGCTGCGAATCTGCGTCAGCTGTTCTTCCAGTGCCTTGAGTTTGCCTGGTATCGCCTGGGATTCGGCCATGACGGCGCTGGCATCTTCCTTGCGGGATTTGAGCTGCCCAATCTGCTTGGCCAGCGCGTTGCGCTGCGCCTGCAGGGTTTCGGTCTGGATTTGCACATCCTTGCGACGTGCTTCCAGCGCATTGAAGCGGGCTTCGTCGAATTCAACGTTGCGGCGTTTGAGCGCCGCGATGACAAAGGGCAACTCTTTTCGCAGTAAAACAGGATCTAGCATGATTTTTTTCTGATTTCGGGTGGGAGACGTATAGGGTAATCATTATATACAGCTATACGTGACCGTTGGGGCTGGACGCCCGCAAGAGGATATAGCGCCCGGCCCCGGTGTGTTCAGGGCTTGTCTTTCGTTTCGGGTGCGATTTTGCTTTCAGTCTTCATTGGTCCCGATTGTGAAGTCGTGGCGCCGGTATGTTCAGTGTCAGAGTTTTCGCCGCCGGCAGATTTGAAGTGTTTGTTTTTCTGTAATTTTTCCCAGCCTGGTGTTGGACCGGCTGTTCCTGAATCCATTGGCTTCTGGTCTGTTTTGCTGTCGGTGTTCACGGGCACATCAGCTGCCATGACTGCTGCCGTTCCCAGACCGAGGGTAGCTGTAGCCACCAGCGCTGCGATAATGGTTTTCTTCATTTCCTGCCTCCTGATGTTGTTGACACTTCGTGTTCGCGTCCGGTCTTACCGCCGGTTTATGTAATCAAAACGCTCGTGTAAAGGAAAAGACAGTCGTCCGGGACAAGCTCGCACACGATAAAAGTCCCGAGTATCAGTTTTTCCGTTTTTTTCTGGCTTCCATGTCAAGCGAGCGGAGATAATCAAGCTTTTCGGAGATTCGTGTTTCCAGCCCCTGCTGCACAGGCCGGTACCAGCGTGGCTCGCGCATACCTTCGGGCAAATAGGTTTCGCCTGCCGCGTAGGCCTCGGGCTCGTCATGTGCATAGCGATATTCATGCCCGTAACCGAGTTCCTTCATCAGTTTGGTGGGCGCATTGCGAAGATGCACCGGCACTTCGCGCGACTTGTCCTGTTTGACAAAGGCGCGCGCCTGATTGTAGGCCATATAGCCGGCATTGCTCTTGGCAGCCACCGCCAGATAAATGACCGCCTGCGCAAGTGCCAGCTCGCCTTCCGGTGATCCCAGACGTTCATAGGTTGCGGCGGCATCATTCACAATCTGCATGGCGCGCGGATCAGCCAGGCCAATATCTTCCCACGCCATACGCACAATCCGGCGGGCCAGATACAAAGGATCCGCGCCGCCATCCAGCATTCGCGTGAACCAGTATAGCGCCGCATCGGGATGCGATCCACGTACCGATTTATGCAGGGCCGAGATCTGATCGTAGAAATTGTCGCCCCCCTTGTCAAAGCGACGCAAATTGAGGGTCAGCGCGTTCTGCATGAACTCGGGCGTGATGTCGGTCACCTGTGCAGCCAGCGCAGCCGTATTGGTCTGTTCAAGCAGATTCAGAAAACGACGGGCGTCCCCATCAGCGTATCCCGTAAGAATATCAATCGCCTTTTCATCGAAATTCAGATCGATGGCACCACTTTCCCTGGCGCGAACCAGCAACTGACGCAGCTCTTCTTCAGAGAGTGAGGTCAGCACATACACCTGTGCACGCGACAGCAAGGCCGAATTGACTTCAAACGACGGGTTTTCTGTGGTTGCGCCGATGAAGGTGAAAAGACCACTCTCCACATAGGGAAGGAAAGCGTCCTGTTGTGCCTTGTTGAATCGATGGACCTCGTCAACGAAGAGTATGGTTTTGCGTCCCTGTGCCTGGGCGACCTGGGCTTTGACAACGGCATCCCGAATATCCTTGACGCCTCCCAGGACAGCCGAAATGGCGATGAACTGGGCATCAAAGCCATCAGCCATCAGCCGGGCCAGCGTGGTTTTACCAACGCCTGGCGGTCCCCAGAAGATCATGGAGTGCGGCCGTCTCGCTTCAAATGCGACGCGCAGAGGCTTATCGGGACCCAACAGATGCGCCTGTCCGATGACTTCGTCTATCGTACGCGGACGCAGGCGCTCGGCCAGTGGCGCATTTGCACCGGCACTGCCGCCACTGAACATATCGTTATCGGAAAAATCACTTGTCACTTTTGCTTTCGCCTTCGGCCGGTAAATGGCCGTCATCGGTCAATATCGTGTTCCGCAAGTTGGTTGCAGGTATGTAATCTCACAAAGAGAAAAAATATTCTTTCAAAGAGAAAAAAGGGCCGCTTCCACGGCCCCTCTTGCAGGTTTGCGGATGGAGCACACAGGCTCCGGTTAGCTACATTTTAACGGTATCAACTCCGGCTGGTGCCTTGAACTGATAGGTGCTGGCCGGAATTTTTGCGTTGCTCTTCAGGTTACGCAGCTTGATGGAGGTCGTCTGACCAAAAGAATCAAGAATGATGAGTTCGGCAGGCAGATTATTCGCAAAGCCGATATCGACATGCGTAAGACCCGCGTCGGACACTTTTGGCGTAGCGCGCATCCAGACCATGCCGTTATTTTCAGGCAGGGCCGACAGTTTAAATGAATCATCCAGCGTACCCGAACCGAAAAGGATCGCAGCAGGAGACGCGCCTACCGCTTTGCTGACAGGTCTCTCGGTCACCTGGCGCAGATCAGGATCATACTGATAGACGGTTTTCCCGTCTGAGATGACGCTTTGCGCATAGGGTTTGGTGACGCTCCAGTTGAATTTGCCAGGCCGCTGGAACGAGAAAGTGCCCGTCTGAGCTGCCTTGTTTTTACCCTTGCCACCCGAGGTTTTCTGGGCAAACTCGCCACTTGCCGACTTGACCTGGGCCACAAAGTCTTTCAACTGCTGGCGCGCATCCGTTTGCGTGGTGTTGTGCACGCCCGGAATTTTTTCGAAAGTGACGCCCTCAAGTGACGTTGACAGACCGGCGTCCGGATTCATCATGTCGGAATTGACCTTGATATCCTGGGCGACGCTTACGGCGGGAACCGCCATTACCAGGGAAAGGCAGACCGCAAGTACAGATTTTTTCATGAATG
>JAFAGQ010000319.1 GCA_023422555.1 Pseudomonadota bacterium | reverse complement strand
TATGGGATAGAATATATTGCACTGCAATATTCTGATGATCCCTTATGGCTAATCGGCTCTTAAACGCACAGGAAAATCCGGAAACCCAGACCCTGGACGCGACTCCTGTTATCACCATTCAGGTACTTGAACGTACCATGAAAGTGCTGGACGTTCTGGCGGACCAGCCTCATCCCGTATCCCTTAAAGAGATCGCTGCCCTGACGCGTTTGCATGCGTCTACGGCGCACCGCATTCTGAACGATCTGGCAGTCGGGCGCTACGTGGAACGTGTCAACAACGGCATGTACCAGCTGGGCATTCGCCTGCTTGAGCTGGGTGCGCTGGTCAAGGATCGTCTCAACGTACGGGACGTAGCACACGATTATCTGCAAACACTGCATCACCTTACCGGGCAGACCGTCAATCTTTCCATTCAGCAGGGCGACGATATCGTTTATATCGATCGTGCCTGGAGCGAGCGTTCGGGCATGCAGGTCGTGCGTGCCATTGGCGGACGCGCACCGCTGCATCTGACGTCTGTCGGCAAACTTTTTCTGGCCTCTGCCGACGCACGCTATGTTCGTGCCTACGCGACGCGCACGGGCCTGTCCGGAAACACCCGCAACAGCCTGACTGATCTGGAACGCCTGGAACGCGATCTCAGTTTTGTGCGGCGTCACGGTTACGCCCGGGATAACGAAGAACTGGAGCTTGGCGTACGCTGTATCTCTGCCGGCATTTATGATGATTCGGGCAAACTCGTCGCGGGCCTGTCCATTTCCGCACCGGCTGAACGTCTGCAGGAAGAGTGGGTGGAAATGCTCGTCAGTACCGCGGCCAAGATTTCTTCTGCACTGGGCTACGAATAAATTCGTGCGTGTCACAGCAGGGTCATGCACGGGACCTATGATTCATTGAAAGTCCCGCCTGACCCTGTCGTACAAGGTTATTTCTTCTTGTGGTTTTCTTGTTTGTGCGGCGCACAAAAAATCCTTGACGTCAGGAAAATTTCAGCTATAATTTTAATTGTGCAATGCAACAATATGGGTAGGTAGCTGTAGCCCAGGACGTGAATAAAACATTGCGCCTATGCAGCAATCCGTTTTCTGCAGATGTTGCCGGGTATCCGCTGGCCGTCTGCCAAACTGACATCAAACTATCTACCAGGAGAGAATTATGAGCGCTATTCCACAACAAATTATCGACCGTCAAAAATCTGCACTGAACGCTGCAGTGGCGGTACAAGGTTCCCTGTTCAACGGTTTCGAAAAGCTGGTTGACCTGAACCTCAAAGTAATCAAAGCAACATTGGGCGAAGTGGCTGAGCAGTCAGCACAGGCCACCGAATTGAAAGATCCTCAGGAAGCCGCTGCTTTCGTATCTTCTCTGGCACAGCCCAATTCAGAAAAAGCCATTGCCTACACCAAACATGTTTACGAGATTGTTTCCGGCGTTAGCAATGAACTGATCAAGCTGACCGAAGCTCAGGTTGCTGAAGGTCAGCAACAGGTGTCTGAAGCCATTGATCAACTGGCAAAAAATGCACCTACAGGTTCTGAAAGTGCCGTTGCCCTGATGAAATCTTCACTGGCAACCGTCTCTACCGCCTACGATTCACTCAACAAGGCCGCCAAACAGGCTGCTGAAGTTGCCGAATCAAACCTGTCTGCTGCAACCAACGCCACCATCAAGGCAACAGAGTCTGCCAGCAAAGCCGCTGCTACAGCAACGCGCTCTGCTCGTCGTCAGGCCTGATAGAGTCTCACGGTTATCCGTAGTAGCAAAGGGGCCTTAGCTGGTCCCTGTTAAATCTCCGATGTGCCCGTGGTAAACAAAGCCCTTCATCTGTGTGAAGGGCTTTCTCGTTTTTGGTCAGTCAGACCCGAAAGAGGCAATCAGGCCGGGCGCAGCGCACCTGATTGCGCAATCGCGCGAACGCATTCGTCGACCAGTATCGGCCCGCGATAAATCAGTCCGCTATAGACCTGCACGGCGTTGGCGCCCGCCTGCACTTTTTCGGCAGCCTGTGCGCCTTCCATGATGCCACCCACGCCAATAATGGGATAGCCCTCTCCCAGGGCCTTGCGCAGCCCTGAAATGACTTTGAGGGACGCTTCGTGCAAGGGCATGCCAGACAATCCCCCTTTTTCTTTCGCACGCGCCAGTCCATTGACGCCTTTGCGTGAAAGTGTCGTGTTGGTTGCAATCACACCGTCTATCTCATATTGCGGCAGCAGCTCGGCGATGGTCGCAATCTGGTTTGCATCCAGATCGGGAGCAATTTTTACCAGTACCGGCACAGCCCGTCCATGAAGGTCAGCCAGTTCCTTGCGTTTTTCCCTGAGCGCGGTCAGCAGCCCGGTCAATTCGTCGGCCTGTTGGAGGGCGCGCAGGTTCTGTGTATTGGGCGAAGAAATATTCACGGTGACATAATCGGCCTGCGGATAAACGGCCGTCAATCCCAGCAAATAGTCATCCGCAGCCTGCTCAATGGGCGTTGCGGCGTTCTTGCCGATATTCAGCCCAAGAATGCCACCCTGTTTCTTCCATTCACTTTTTGCAACGTTGGCCAGAAAGGCGTCCAGCCCCAGATTGTTGAAACCCAGGCGATTGATGATGGCGCATGCTTCCGGCAGACGATACATGCGCGGTTTCGGATTACCCGGCTGGGCTTTCGGAGTCACCGTACCCACTTCGATGAAGCCGAACCCCATATGTCCCAGCGCATCAATATAGGCGCCGTTCTTGTCCAGCCCTGCGGCCAGACCTACCGGATTCGGCAGTGTGAGGCCCAGAAGCTTCACGGGTGCGCTGGGCTTTGCGTCAAGGATTTTTTTGAGCATCCCCCATTGGTGCAATCGGTTCAGACCCTCGAGCGTGCGTTCGTGCGCGTGTTCCGGGTCCATGGAAAACAGCACCGGGCGGATTAGCGGATAAAGGCGATAGGCGAGTGACATGATGGATCAGAGTGAATGCAGATCGGACAGGCTTGCACTGTCGACCCAGCGATGGTTGATATAGAGTTCGGCAGGCTTGAAATTGATTTTGTACGCCATTTTACGACTTTGGGCGATCCAGTAACCAAGAT
>JAFAGQ010000217.1 GCA_023422555.1 Pseudomonadota bacterium | reverse complement strand
CGAACGCAAGGGAATGGCGCTGGAATAGTCTTAATGTTCTACTCAGGAGGCAAGCTATGACTAGCAATTGCGTCGTCATGATGACCACGGTGCCGGATCTGCTGCTGGCCAAGCGGATTGCCCACGTTCTGGTCGAAGAGCGTCTGGCCGCCTGCGTGAACTTAAGCTCGCCTGGACTGTCCATCTATCTATGGGAAGATACACTGGAAGGGACAGAGGAAATCACGCTCACCATCAAGACCTCCAGCCAGGCCAGCCTGCGCTGCCAGGAGCGGATTATTCAGCTGCACCCTTACGATGTCCCCGAAGTCATTATTTTGCCCGTTACGGGCGGGCACGTGCCGTATCTGGAATGGGTACGCGCACAAACATCGATATAGAGAGTCTTTGTGTTTACGTTGTCTGATTTGAAGCGCCGCTGTGAGTGGGTGCTGTGGCTCATCGCCTTGTTTTGCCTTGTTGCAGGGCCACTTGCGCATGCAGAAGAAGAGTTTCTGGATCCGGAACAGGCTTTTGTGTTCTCGGCGAAAATGCAATCGCCCTCCCAATTGCAGGTGGGCTTTCAGATTGCGCCGGGATACTACATGTATCACGAGCGCTTCGAATTTCATATCAAAGACGATACAGACAAATCGCAGACTGCGACGCTCATCGGCACACCCGTGTTTCCGAAGGGAGAAGTCAAATACGACCCGACCTTCGACAAAAACATGGAAGTGTTCCACAAGCAGGTCAGTATCGATATTCCCTTTTTAAAACAGACAACCGCGTTTACCCTGCAGGTTGTGGGACAGGGATGCGCTGACGCCGGACTATGCTATCCTCCCATGACTTATGAGGTGGCGCTGGAACCGGCACCGGGTGGTGGCCTCAGCATTACTGGTGGCAGCCAGGGCGTGAAAAAGGGCGCGGCGCCCGTCTCCCTTTCCAGTTCCGCGTCTTCTTCTTCTTCCTCGGCCTCTTCTTCCTCGTCCACTTCCGACGTCACGCGTGCGCTGACCGGTAATGCGGGCAGTGCGGCCATGTCGGGTGCCGCAGGTGCTGACGGCAATTCAAAGGGAGTTGGGGCGCGGAATGATGCCAACGCCAACGATGCAAACTCCGCCTCGAATGCGAACAGCGGTTCTGGCACCAGCGATTCCGCGCCATCTCTTTTTGATGCAGGCGACACCACCATCGCATCCTGGCTTTCCGAAGCGGGCGTCTTGCGTATTCTTCTGATCTGTTTTGCGCTTGGCGTGGTACTGTCATTTACGCCTTGCGTGCTGCCGATGCTGCCCATCCTGCTTTCCGTGATTGTGGGGGATCAGAAAGCGCGTGGCGGCGTACCTGCGCGAGGTCGCAGCTTCGCCCTCACACTGATGTACGTGCTGGGTACGGCCATCGTTTACACCCTGCTGGGTATTGCCGCTGCGTCAGTTGGCTCTGTGCTCGCTGCCTGGATACAGAATCCCTGGGTGCTCTCGGCCTTCGCGCTCATACTCATTATTCTGGCCATCGGCATGTTCGGTGCATTTACCATACAGATGCCCGTGTCGGTACAAACGTCGCTCAACAATAAGGTGTCCCGCATCCCTGGAGGCCGCTATGGCAGTGCCCTGGGTATGGGTATGCTGTCTGCACTGATCTGCGGCCCCTGCGTGGCTGCACCGTTGGCGGGTATTCTGCTCTTTATCTCCCAGACCGGCAATCTGCTGCTGGGCGGACTGGCGCTCTTTGTGCTGGCCTGGGGGCAGGGCGCCTCGCTGCTGATTCTGGGAGCCACCTCCGGCGCCCTGATGCCTAAAGCCGGTCCGTGGATGGAAGGCATTAAGCATTTCTGCGGACTGCTGCTATTGGGCACGGCACTGTGGATGCTGATGCCCGTCATCCCCTTATGGACACAGATGCTGGGCTGGGCCTTTCTGAGCATGTGCCTGGCAATCCTGCTTGGCGCCTTCCGCAGCGATGCCGGGCCGACGGGAACGACGGGGCCGCTGCGCCTGATGCTGCGTGCCCTCGGCCTGCTTGCTGCGGCATGGGCATTGCTGCTGCTTATCGGTCTGGCAACGGGAAGCCGTGACCCGCTGTCGCCGCTAAAAGGCATCACCCAGTTAAATGGTGCTTCTCAGCCCGCAGTAGCCAGCGTGAAATTTGAACGCGTCAAGTCGCTGGCCGAGCTCGAGTCCCGCATCTCTTCGGCCGGCCGCCCCGTGATGCTGGATTTCTACGCAGACTGGTGCATATCCTGCCACGAAATGGAAAAATTCACCTTCAGCGACAGCCGCGTTGCCGGTGTCATGAATCAAATGCTGCTGTTGCAGGCCGATGTGACCGGCAACAACGCCCAGGATCGGGAACTGCTCAAGCGCTTTCGTCTTTTTGGGCCACCGGGCATTATCTTCTTTGACCGCCAGGGCAAAGAGATGACCGACAACCGAGTTGTCGGTTTTCAGAAGGCAGACCGGTTTCTGGAGAAACTGCAGTATGCGCAGAAATAATAGGGCAGAGGATGGGCAATACGTGATCTGAGATCAACGTTGAAAAATATCAACGTTGCATCTTGATGGTCAGTTTGCGAGAAGATTCAGTCCAGATCAAGCCAGCTGCGGTTTTTTTCCGATAGTCCGATGCCGGCCCATTTTTTTCCCAGTTCGATCACCAGGAGACTGTCGTTGGTATCAAGGGCAGGAAGCAAGAGTTCGCGTACCTGTGTGACGCCCAGATTGGTTGA
The DNA here is from genome assembly GCA_023422555.1 of Pseudomonadota bacterium. GTDB lineage: Bacteria > Pseudomonadota > Gammaproteobacteria > Burkholderiales > Burkholderiaceae_B > Advenella. The sequence goes on along the minus strand of JAFAGQ010000217.1, from coordinate 184 downwards.
CACGATATAGCTTGAATCATAGCAGTGCCAGCGGCTGGGAAAGTGTTCGTCAATCAACTGCTTTAACTTGGTGAATCGGGTACCCAGCAAACGACGGTCGTAGGTGATCATCACTTTCATCTTTCTTCCCCTGACTATGAAAAAGCATTCCCGATATAGTAATACAAATCCGGGAAAATGGGAC
>JAFAGQ010000186.1 GCA_023422555.1 Pseudomonadota bacterium | reverse complement strand
CGTATTCCACCATTTCGCATGTGGGCTTCGTGCTGCTGGGACTGCTGTCAGGCGTCGCTGCAAATGGCACGGTCATGAGCGGTGCTTACGCGTCTTCGCTTTTTTATATCGTGACCTACGTGCTGAGCACATTGGTCAGCTTTGGTCTGGTGTTGCTGATGAGTCGCCAGGGTTTCGAATGCGAAGAGATTGATGATCTGAAAGGACTTAACCAGCGTAGTCCGGTCATGGCGTTTGGCATGTTGCTGCTGATGTTCTCGCTGGCAGGCATTCCGCCACTGGTCGGCTTTCAGGCGAAGCTGGCAGTGCTGCAGTCAGTAGTGGCTGCGGGGCATGTCTGGCTCGCCGTTTACGCCGTGGTTTGCTCACTGATTGGTGCTTTCTACTACCTGCGCGTAGTCAAAGTGGTTTACTTTGATGAGCCACAACAGGACGTGCCTGCACCGGATACCTCTTGGTCGTTCCGCAGTGGCGTGATGTCTGTCAATGGCGTGCTGATCATTCTGCTTGGTATTCTGCCTGGCGGCCTGATGGCCCTGTGCATGCAGGTCATCGAATCTTCACTGAAGTTCTGACAGTAAGCCGATATGTATCCTGCCGAGTCGATCTGGATTCTGATTATTGTGGCCTTTGCCTTTGCAATGGCGCCGTTTCTGACGGAACGGGCTTTTGTGTTCACAATGTGGTCGCAAACGGGTGAGCCGGAAAAACCAGTCTGGTTTTATCCCTTGCGTGCGCTGGCATCCTACGCGGTTATTGCGGCAGGATGCTGGCTTCTGGCAACACAAGCGGGCAATCTGGCCTATATGATCGCCGGGGTGGTATTACTGGCCTTTGTTCTGTACATTCCCGGTGCGATTGTCACCCGCAGTGTTCCTGTCAAACATGTCAGTACACGACTTCTGGAAGTGCTGGCCGGATACTTTATCGTTGGCGCTATCGGTTTTGCGATTGAAGCCAATTACGCGAATCCCTCAGTGAAAACCTGGGAGTTTTACACGGTGGCAGCCTGTCTGTATGTTGTGCTTGCTTACCCCGGATTTGTCTGGCGGCATTTGATGAAGCATCCGGTACGACGAGCGAAGTCAGTCTGATCGACACTGGCGTGAATGAAGAATCCCGGCAAGCATCGCTTGAGCCGGGATTTTTTATGCGCGATTTATTTGGGTGCTAACTGGGGATGGGCTTTACTCATGGACCAGCACATTCAGCAATCTTCCGAATGGATCGCGCACAAAAAAGCGTCTGACGCCCCAGGGTTCGGAAACCGGTCCATATTCGGCTGAAATTCCGGCGGACTGACAGCGTTGCAGGGCCTCGTCCAGATTGTCGACTTCAATGGACAGGTCGGGTACTGGCGTGCCTGAACCGCCTTCGGTTGCGATACTCAGCTGCGTATTCATGCGCTCGTCAGAGCCGAAAGTCACAATCCAGCCATGGTCCATGATTGGATCCAGACCAAGAATGTCGTGATAGAAGGCATGCGCAGCGCTGGTGTCACGACAGGCGATATTGGCAACAATTCGTTTGACTTTCACGGCAGGGTCTCCAAAAGCGGGAACTTCAACGACAGAATTTCGACGGCAGGAGTTTCTGCGGCAGGCACTTCAGCCGCAGGGAACTCCCCAGCAGAACGTCAACAGCAGAACGTCAACAGCAGAACTTCAACAATGGAGACGCCAAATACGCAGTCTCTTAAGACAGGGCGACAGGCCTGCAGATCAACGTCCCGCCGTCGCGGCCTGTATGGCTTCCTTGCTGTCAAACCAGTTCAGCACGGCATCCAGGCCCGAATAATTGATGCGAAAGGCGGCCGCTTCCTGCAGGATGGGCTTGGCCCGGTATGCCACTGAGTAGCCTGCATTGGCCAATAACTTCAGATCATTGGAACCATCGCCCATGGCAATACATTGTTCGGGCGTGGCGTTCAGTTCCTGCGCGAGTGCCTTCAGAGCACTGGCTTTTCGATCGCCGTCAACGATGTCACCGACCACCTCGCCGGTGAGCTTGCCGTTACGGACTTCCAGAACATTGGCGTGCGTGCTGTTAAGGCCCAGGCGTTCGCGCAGTCTTTCGGTAAAAAAGGTGAATCCACCGGATACCACCATGACGTGCAGTCCCGCGGCCTTCATTGTTCGGATCAGTTTCTCTGCACCGGTATTCAGTTGCAGACGCTCTTCGTAGACGCGCAGCAGATCGGCTTCGTCCACACCTTTAAGCAGAGCAACCCGGCGTCTCAGGCTTTCGCTGAAGTCCTTGATTTCGCCGCGCATGGCCGCTTCGGTAATGGCCGACACCTCGGCTTTTTTGCCAACAGCATCAGCAATTTCATCGATGCATTCAATGTTGATCAGGGTCGAATCCATGTCCATGGCAAGGATCTTCATGTCACTCAGCGGTTTGATGGTGTCCAGCGCGGCGATGTCCACGCGTTTGGCCGCGGCCCATGTCTGCAGTTCAGGCAGGGCAGTTTCGTCAATCTCCTCGAGCCGCAGGGCGCAGGCGTTAAGTGGAGTGATGCGGTTGGCGCTGGCCAGAGCGGCAGCCTGTTCGACCAGATCATGGCGGATGCCGGGGGCTTGTAGTACGAGATACATGATGAGTAGTGTCCGGGAATTCGAATGGTCAGAAGTGTGTGTTTTATTTGGCCGCCAGGGTTTTGAGCAGCAGGCGAATGGAATCAATGCGTCGGTTGATGTCGGGCATATTATTCAGCTCTATGCGTAGCTTGTCAGCGCCGGAGAAGCGGATATGTTTCTGCTTCTGTACCAGTTCGATCATCTTCAATGGATCGGCATTGGTTTTGGGGCCGAATACCAGCAGCGCCTGTTCATCACTGATATCAACCTTGATGATGCCCAGCGCTTCGGCAAGAATTCGCAAGCGGTGCGTTGCCATGAGCATGCGCGCGGGTTCCGGCATTTTGCCGAAACGGTCGGTCAGCGCTTCCTGTATGGCCAGCAGATCATCTTCAGTCTTGGCGTGAGCAAGTTGTTTGTACAGCGAGAGGCGCGCATGGATATCGGTACAGTAATCTGCCGGAAGCAGGGCAGAGGTGTGAAGCTTGACCTCACAGACGGCGTTGAATGGCGTTTCCAGATCGGGTTCTTCACCGGCTTTCAATGCGCGGACTGCTTCATTGAGCAGATCGCTGTACATGGTGAAGCCGATTTCATTGATATTGCCCGATTGTGATTCACCCAGGACTTCACCTGTGCCACGTATTTCCAGATCATGCATGGCCAGAAAGAAACCCGAGCCCAGTTCTTCCATGGACTGGATGGCTTCAAGCCGCTTGCGTGCATTGCTGGTGATGGCATCTTCGCCGGGTGTGAGCAGGTACGCATAAGCCTGGTGGTGCGAGCGTCCGACCCGGCCCCGCAGCTGATGCAATTGTGCCAGCCCCAGGCGGTCTGCGCGGTGGATAATAATCGTGTTGGCGCTGGGTACGTCAATCCCTGTTTCGATGATGGTCGTGCACAAAAGAATATTGAAGCGCTGCTGGTAGAAGCCTTTCATGATTTCTTCCAGTTCGCGTTCCGGCATCTGGCCATGCGCCACGGCAATCCGCGCTTCAGGCAGAAGTTCTTCAAGACGCGCACGACGGTTCTGGATGGTATCCACTTCGTTATGCAGGAAATATACCTGGCCGCCGCGCTTGAGTTCGCGCAATGCGGCTTCCCGGATGGTACTGCCGTCTTCACGCCTGACAAAGGTTTTGATGGCCAGTCGCTTTTGAGGCGCCGTGGCAATCACGGAAAAGTCGCGAATGCCTTCCAGCGACATACCCAGGGTACGCGGGATGGGTGTGGCTGTCAGGGTCAGAATGTCGACTTCGGAACGCAGGGCCTTTAGGGCTTCTTTCTGGCGTACGCCAAACCGGTGTTCTTCGTCGATGATAACCAGACCCAGTCGTTTGAATTTGACTTCCTTGCCCAGCAGCTTGTGCGTGCCAATCACAATGTCCACGGTGCCATCTTCCAGGCCCTGCAATGCGGCCTTGACTTCCTTGGTGCTGCGAAACCGCGAGAGCTCGGCCACGCGTACGGGCCAGTCGGCAAAGCGATCGGCAAACGTCTGGGCATGCTGTTCTGCCAACAGCGTCGTTGGACAGAGCAGCGCAACCTGTTTGCCATTGGCTACGCACAAAAAGGCAGCGCGCAGCGCCACCTCTGTCTTGCCGAAGCCCACGTCGCCACAGACGAGCCGGTCCATGGGTTTGCCGGATGTCATATCGCCAATGACGGCGTCGATGGCGGCCTGCTGGTCGGCGGTTTCTTCAAAACCAAAACCTTCCACAAACGTCTGGTAATCGGAGAAGGGCAGCTTGAAAGAGAATCCATCGCGCGCAGCGCGCAGCGCATAAAGCGCCAGCAGTTCGGCAGCCGCATCGCGAATCTGTTTAGCAGCACGCTTGCGTGCCCGATCCCACTGACCCGAGCCAAGCTGATGCAATGGCGCCTGTTCGGGATCGGTGCCGCTATATCGGGATATGACGTGCAGCTGCGAAACCGGCACATACAGCGTGCTGTTGCCTGAATATTGCAGATGTAATAGTTCGATGTCGCCTTCGCCCAGGTCCATGGTAACCAGACCATGATAACGACCAATGCCATACTGCATATGAACCACCGGGTCGCCTTCACGCAGTTCTGACAGATCGCGCACCATGGCATCGACATTGCTGGCGTGCTCCTGCTTTTTGCGCCGCCGCTGGGCAATGGAGGCCGATCCAGGATACAGATCGTTTTCCGTTACCAGACACAGTTCACGGTCGCGGATGATGAAACCCGTGTGTACCGGCGCGATGGCAATGCCAAAGTCAATATCCGATGCAATGAAGTCCTGGATATTGTCAAATGCAGCACTGGGTTCCAGAGACTGCTCACGCAATAACTGCAACAGGGTTTCGCGGCGGCCTGCGGAGTCTGCACATAGCAGCAGTCGCTGTTCTCCTTTGTTCAGCCAGTTGCGAAGACGCTGGAAAGGATCGTCATTGCGCCGGAGCACAGCAATGTCGGGTGCGGGTGAAAACTCGGTGTTCTGCGCTTTTTCGTCCAGGTGCAAACGGGCAAACGCTTTCAGGTGAACAAAAAACTGCTCATCCGATAGAAACAGATGTTCGGGATCCAGTACAGGGCGCTCGCGGTCACTTTTCAAAAACCGATAGCGGCTGCGCGTGTCTTCGAAAAAGCGCTGAATGGCTTCTTCGATATTACCCAGTGTGATGGTGATCGTGTCGGGTCGCAGATAGTCAAAGAGCGTCGCCGTTTCATCGAAAAAGAGGGGCAGATAATATTCGATACCGGCAAAGGCGATACCGTTTCCCACATCCTTGTAGGGCAAGGCGCGTGACGGATCGCCTTCGAAGAGTTCGCGAAAGCGCGAGCGAAAGTGATTGCGCGCCTCCTCGTCCATGGGAAATTCCCGCCCTGGCAAAAGCTCGACTTCATTGACCGGATACAGGCTGCGCTGCGTATCCAGGTCAAAGCTGCGAATGGATTCGATTTCATCGTCGAAAAGATCAATTCGGTAGGGCAGAACTGAACCCATGGGAAACAGATCAATCAGCCCGCCGCGTATGCAAAACTCACCCGGTGCTGCAACCTGGGATACATGTGCATAGTTGGCCAGGGTGAGCTGGTCACGCAAGGCACTTTCATCCAGTTTGTCGCCTTTTTTGAATGCAAAGGAATAGGCGGCCAGAAACGATGTGGGTGCCAGGCGATACAGCGCAGTGGTGACGGGCACGGTAAGCACATCGACTTTGCCCAGCATCAGCGCCGAGAGGGTTTTCAGCCTTTCCGAGATCAGGTCCTGGTGCGGAGAGAAACCGTCGTAGGGCAGGGTCTCCCAGTCTGGAAACTGGCGCACACGCAGCGTCGGATCAAACAGCACCACCTCGTCATGCAGGCGTTGTGCCTGCAGAGGATCCGCGCAAAGCAGCACCAGAGGCCGGCCGGCGGACCGGGCCAGCGCGGCGGACAGCCAGGCATCAGCCGATCCCGGCGGACGCGGATAGCTGTAGCGTTGGCCGGGTTTGAGCGCGTTTTGAAGCGTGGAGAGAGTGGAGTTTGACACGGGGGCAGAAGCAGAGGATCGAATCTGTCCATTTTATCAGATACAGTCTGCCTGCCGACTCGAGAGGCTCATGAGCGCAGACGGTGTCTGGCGCGCTGTGAAGTGCGGGGGAGCAGTCCGGCGTGTCAGCAGAGGTAAGGGCGCCCGCTGCCGTTTTGTCACGGACAGCCGTGATATGATCTGCTCTGTTCAATGTGACGATTGCGAGACGTTTGCCGGTTTTACCGGCCGCTTTTTTATGTCAGATCCTATTTTTGCGATTATTCCCGCAGGCGGCGTTGGGGCGCGCGCGCTCACTGGTGACCGCCAGATCCCCAAGCAATATTGCCCCATCAATGGCATCCCCATGCTGCAGCTTGCCGTCCAGGCCCTGCAACGGGATCCGCGCGTTACCGCCGTGCATATCGGCGTAACGGCAGAGGATGCCTGGATAGAAACGCTCGAGTTTAGTGATGGCGTGCATATTCACCGCACTGCTGGCGCAACAAGAGCCTTGACGGTGAGCGCCACGCTTGAGGCAGCGCTTGACCTTCATGGTGATCAGGGCTGGGCGCTGGTGCATGATGCCGCCCGGCCGGGGCTGCAGCCTGAATCGCTGACGGCACTGATCGATGCCTGTCTGCAACAGAATAAAGGCGGTCTGTTGGCGCTGCCTGTACCGGATACGGTCAAACGTGCCCAGGTCGACGAGCAACAACAGGTCTGTGTCGGGCAGACCGTGAGCCGTGAAGGACTCTGGCTGGCTCAGACGCCGCAACTGTTTCCGGCAAAAGCCTTGCTGCAGGCACTGACCGAAGCATTGCGTGAAGGGTTGGAAATTACCGATGAAGCATCGGCGATGGAAGCTGCCGGCTGCCGACCACTGCTGATTTCGGGCACGGCACACAATATGAAAGTGACCTGGCCGGCAGACTTTGCCATGGTGGAAAAATGGCTATGATTTTCAGGAGAATACTAAGATGACTATCGGCTTGCGGGTCGGACAGGGTTTTGATGTCCATGCGCTGCAGGAGGGCAGGCCACTGATTCTGGGTGGCGTGACTATCCCGCATACCCATGGACTGCTCGGGCATTCAGACGCCGATGCGCTCTTGCACGCGATCACAGATGCTGTACTGGGTGCTGCGGGGCTGGGCGATATCGGCCGGCTGTTTCCGGATACGGATCCGACTTTCAAAGGAGCCGACAGCCGCGTGCTATTGCGTGAAGCTTATCGACGGGTTCGCGCAGCGGGCTGGTCCGTTGTCAACGTAGACGCCACCATTCATGCACAGGCGCCGAAAATCATGCCTTACGCTGCCGCCATGGTGAGCAATATTGCTGCCGATCTTGAAATTGATACCGATTGTGTGAATGTCAAAGGCAAAACCAACGAACACCTTGGCTATCTGGGTCGCAAGGAAGGTATTGCCGCAACCGCCGTGGCACTGTTGACAAAACAATAATGCAGTAAGCATTTGCGCAGAGAGCAGAGCAATAACGCGAGACTGCTCAAAGTAAGTAAAAAGCCGGGCGCGAAGCGCTGGAAGATAAACCGTCAGCGAATAAAAAACCGCGACGGGCGTCGCGGTCGGCACTGGAGGCGGCCTGTTTTCAGGCGCGCCATCCTGCTTGTATCAGCAAGACTTATTTACCTGCTGCAGTCAGGGCCAGCGCTGCTGCATTCACGACGGAAGCAATCCGGCCTGCGTCACGCAGTTGCTCGATGGTAAAGCCTGCTTTTTTGAGATTGTCAAAATGCGACTTCACGCAGAAATGGCATTTACCAACAATGGAGGCGGCCAGGGCGAACAGTTCAAAGCGATCCTGTTCGATACCGCCATGCGAAGCATAGGCATTCATTCGCAGCATCGGGGGCAGTGACTTGAGCTGAGCATCGCCCGTCATTTCCACGTACGGATACCATACGTTGTTCATGCCCATGAGCGCGGCTGCTGTCAGTGCGCCATTGGCATCTTCCTCGGACAGCCCGGACTTGAACTGCTCAATCAGGAAGCTGTTTTTTGCAGCATAAGCGGCAGCCAGTGCTGCGCCGACAGCATCGGCTGGTTTGAGCGAGGAGCGGGCAATGGTGCCATCCAGATTCAGACGAATGTCCTTTGCCCAGTCGGGCACTTCATTCTTAATCGCTG
>JAFAGQ010000114.1 GCA_023422555.1 Pseudomonadota bacterium | reverse complement strand
GTACCGTTGCGCGCAGGCGTACAATTGTGACAGGAGAAAATACCCGTTTTGCGTACAGGCGACGCACTCATCGAACAGGTAGGTAAAAACATATGCAGATTCATTCACTGAAGAAAAAATCCCCGGTATTCATTGGCTCCTTCATTATCGCTGCCATGCTGGCAGGTTGTGGCACCGGAACCCGTGCACCGGTTTCTGACCTGAATTCAGGCGGATCCCGTTCCGGGGGTATGAGTAGCAGCGCTCCTGCCGGACCAGGTGTATATGTCGTACAGCGCGGCGACACGCTCTACAAAATCTCGCGCGCGAACAATGTCAGCGTCTCGCAATTGATGGCAATGAACAATCTGTCCTCACCTTCTCTGGAAGTGGGTCAACGACTGCGTGTGGCCGCCGGTGGGTCATCTGCTCCGGCAAGTCGTACAGCACCGACCGATTCGGGTATTGCCGGCAGTGCAACTCCTTCAAGTAGCAGCAGTGCTTCTTCCATGGACACGACGCCTGCAAGTGATGCCGCGTCTGTTTCCTGGGGCTGGCCAGTGGCTTCCTCCAAAATCATTACACCTTTCTCCAGCAGCACCCGCGGAATTGATATCGAAGGAAAAATTGGCGATCCCGTGTCAGCTGCGGCATCTGGCTCGGTCTCATACGTAGGCAATGGCTTGCGTGGCCTGGGTAATCTGATCCTGATCTCCCATAGCAACGGCTTTATTTCTGCCTATGCCCACAACAGCAAACTGCTGGTCAAGAATGGACAGAAGGTATCCAAAGGGCAAAAGATTGCGGAAGTGGGGCAGTCAGATACAACGTCACCCCGACTGCACTTTGAAATCCGTCGTCGCGGACAACCGGTAAACCCCTTGTCGTATCTGCCACGTCGCTAGACTGCAGTTCATTAACTGGACCTCGCCGCAGCCATGACGCCTACGCTTGTTTTTGATCTGGAAACCATCCCTGATGCAAAAGGCCTGAGGGCGCTCAACGGCTGGGATGATTCTCTTTCTGACGCTGAAGTGGTAGAGCGGGCGAGGGCGCTGCGCATCGAACAGACCGGAAGTGACTTCTTCCCACTGCATCTGCAGAAAATTGCCGTCATTGGCTGTGTTTTTCGCGACGATAATGGCTTTCGCGTGCGCACACTGGGCGAACCTGATGATGATGAAGCGGTACTCATTGCCGGATTCTTCAAGACCATCGAGCGTTACACGCCCAGGCTGATCAGCTGGAATGGGTCAGGATTTGATCTGCCGGTACTTCATTATCGATGCCTGATCCACGGCTTGTCAGCTCCCCGATACTGGGATATGGGCGAAGACGACAGAGAATTCAAATATAACAATTACATCAGTCGATATCACACCCGGCATATCGACCTGATGGATCTGCTGGCCAAATTCAATGGGCGGGCCAATGCGCCACTGGACCAGCTTGCCAAACTTTGCGGTTTTCCTGGAAAACTGGGTATGGATGGCAGTCAGGTGTGGGACGCGTGGCGCGATGGCCAGGCCGATCAGGTCAGGGCCTACTGCGAGACCGATGTGGTCAATACCTGGCTTGTTTACTGCCGTTTTCGGCTCATGAAAGGCGAACTGGACAAAACGGCGTATGATGAAGAGGTCGAACTGGTACGCAGCAGCCTGGCTGCGCTGGAAAAACCGCACTGGCAGGAGTATCTGCAAGCCTGGGGCGGAAGCTGACAGTTTGCGTGTGCTGGGTGACCAAAGCAGTTAATAACCGACCCTTAGAGGAAATGTACTGAAAGACTTTTTATGGTACTGAAACACGATAGAAATTGTTTCTGGATAAGAATGAAAGGACTTCAGTTCAACAACGAAAGGAGCTCAAAAATGGCTGTTCATCATACAGGTTCTTTATTTGTAAAATCTCTCCTTGCTACTGCGCTTTCTGCTGCCGTTGCGACAACTGCCTTTGCGCAGTCTGTCATGCCAGAGACAGATTCCAACCCAATCAGTCCTTCCGTTCAGACTCAGGGCGCCAAAACCAAAATGGAATATCATCGCATTGGTGATGGTAAGCCACATCACAGCGCCAAAAAACATCATAAATCAGAACACAAACGTCACCATAAACATTCCCGTCATGGCAAGGGACCGATGGGTGATATGCGGCATGCTGCCATTGTGATTCCTGGTTTGGGCCCTGCAGACCAAAAGCTGGTCGACAATCTGAAACTGACAGACGAGCAGAAAACCAAACTGCAATCCATCAAGGATGAACAGAAAGCGGCGCGTGGTAATGATCGCGAAGCATTCAACAAATACCGGGAAGAGCGTCGCAAGCAGCTGGATTCAGGCAATGTCGACCCCAAAGCATTGCTGGCTGCCCAGAAAGATCTGCACGACAGCTTTGAGCAAAAGCGGGCCGACGATGAAAACAAATGGCTCGGTCTGTGGGATACCTTCAGTGATGAACAGAAAGCCACTGTCGTGAAGTACTACAAGGATCGTTCCGATAAATGGGAAGCGCATCGCAAGCAGTTCGAAGAAAAGCATGCGAAAATGAAAGAAGAAATGATGAAAGGCCATTCGAAAGCCGATGAGAAATCTTCTTCAGGCGCAATGTCTTCATCAGGCAGCAAGACATCTTCAGGCACGACTGCGGCCCCAGGAACTGAGACTAACCCAACAGCAGCAACACAGTCTGAAACCAAGCCAGAAGCTGCAGCGGATAAGGCTGCCGAGTCGGCTGATAAAGCCGCAGACTCAGCGAATAAAGCAGCTGAATCTGCAGATAAGGCCACAGAATCTGCAGATAAAGCCGCAGATTCCAAATCGGAAGAGGCACCCAAACAGTAATCACGACTGTCACCTGCCCGGTTTTTCCGGGAAGTGAAGCAGGGCAGGTGTAACGCGTGATTGCCGTCATGCCCGTCAGCGTCAGCTGGCGGGCTTTTTCGTATTTCCGGGCGCTGATAAGGCCAAATACAATGTCACTGTCATTAAAATAACGGGTTCGCAATAAAAAGGTCAGTCGTGCAGGAAATTTTTACCATTGAATCCCTTGATCTGGAGGCGCGTGGCATTGCACGTCGCGAGGGCAAGGCCATTTTCGTGGAAGGCGCTTTGCCTTCAGAAAAGGTGACGGCTGACATTGTGCGTCGCAAGCCTTCCTACGAGATTGCCCGAATGACGGCCATTCGCAAGGAATCCAGTCAGCGTGTAACGCCAAAGTGCCCGAATTTCGGCACCTGTGGCGGCTGTGTCATGCAGCACCTGGATGCGACAGCGCAGGTGGCGATCAAACAGCGCGCTTTGGAGGACTGCTTCGGACATATTGCGAAAATGCGTATTCCTCGCGTCTTGCCACCTTTGCAGGGCCCTGCCTGGGGTTATCGTTTTCGCGCGCGACTCTCGGTACGCAAGGTAATCAAGAAAGGGAAGGTGCTTGTCGGTTTTCATGAGAGAAAGAGCCGTTATGTGACGGATATGACTGAATGCCTCGTTCTGCCGCCACACGTGTCGGACATGCTGGTGCCATTGCGCGAATTGATTGGCAGTCTCAGTATCGATGAAAAAATTCCGCAGATTGAAGTAGCTGTGGGTGACGCGACAACTGCATTGCTCTTGCGTCATCTGGAGCCGCTGTCGAGTCTGGATGAAGAAAAACTCGATGCCTTTGCCGCAAAACACAATGTGGTCTGGTGGCTTCAGTCAAAAGGTCCGGATACGGTAAAACCGATGCATCCGGAACAGGAAGACTCGCTTTACTATCGGCTGCCGCAGTTTGGTCTGACCATGCCATACAAGCCCACCGATTTCACTCAGGTGAATTATTTCATCAATCGAGCCCTGATCGCCAAAGCACTGACTTTGCTGGATGTGCAGGAGAATGACCGTGTAGCCGATCTGTTCTGTGGTCTGGGCAACTTTACGTTGCCCCTTGCCACGCAGGCGCGTGAGGTCGTGGGGATTGAAGGCAGCAGTATTCTGACGGATCGCGCACTGTATGCGGCTGCGCAACACGGACTGCAGGAAAAGACGCGTTTTGCAACCCTGAATCTGTTCGAAGTGGATGTCGCGTGGCTACGAGAACTTGGCCACTTTGACCGTATGCTCATTGATCCTCCGCGCGAGGGTGCGCAGGCAGTCGCGCAGGCGCTGGCGCAACTCGACGTTCATGAGCGTCCTCAGAGAATCGTTTATGTGTCCTGTAATCCAGCGACGCTGGCACGGGATGCAGGCATCCTGGTGCATGAGGGCGGCTACGTTCTGCGCTCCGCTGGAGTCGTAAATATGTTCCCACACACTGGGCATGTTGAATCTATCGCCGTCTTTGAAGCAGGTACCGGCGTAAAAAGCGCCGCTCAGACCACAACTGAAAAGACCGAATAAGGTATTGCATGCAGTCATCGGCAGCAATGGCGGACCGATGACTGCATCGCAATGGCCAGGGATGTCAGCCCAGTTCAGCCAATACTCTTTCGGCTTCTTCTTTGACGCGCGCCGGTGCGGTGCCACCAATATGAGCCCGGGCAGAGACAGAACCTTCCAGCGTTAGCACATCAAATACATCACTGTCGATGGAGGTGTTGAATTTGCGCATCTCTTCGAGCGTCAGATCGGCCAGATCGCACTGTTTCTCTTCGCAGTGGCGCACTGCCAATGCGACCGTCTCGTGTGCATCGCGAAAGGGCAGGCCTTTTTTCACCAGGTAATCGGCCAGATCGGTGGCGGTGGAAAATCCCATCAGGGCGGCGTCGCGCATTGACTGCTTGCGAACGCGGATGCCGCCGATCATGTCGGCGAATATCGTCAGCGTATCGCGCAGGGTATCGGCGGAATCAAAAAGGCCTTCCTTGTCTTCCTGATTGTCTTTGTTATATGCCAGTGGCTGGCCTTTCATGAGTGTGAGCAGGCCAATCAGATTGCCATTTACGCGTCCGGTTTTGCCGCGCGCCAGCTCCGGCACATCCGGATTCTTTTTCTGCGGCATGATCGAGCTACCTGTGCAGAAACGGTCTGCCAGATCAATAAAGCCTACGCGCGGGCTCATCCACAGAATCAGTTCCTCTGACAGGCGGGAAATGTGCGTCATGACCAAAGAGACGGCAGAGCAGAATTCAATGGCGAAGTCTCTGTCTGATACGGCGTCAAGCGAATTGCGGCACACGCCGTCAAATTCCAGCAGCCGGGCAACCTGTTCCCGATCTATGGGGTAGGATGTCCCCGCCAGTGCGGCTGCCCCCAGCGGCAAACGATTGCAGCGCTTGCGGCAATCGACCAGTCGTTCTGCGTCACGGGCGAACATTTCAGCGTAGGCCAGCAGGTGATGCCCGAAAGTCACGGGCTGTGCCACTTGCAGATGGGTAAAGCCTGGCATGATAGTATCGTGATGCTCCAGCGCAACTTTCGCAAGGGCACGGCGCAGTTCGGTAATCAGTTCAAGCGAAATGTCGATTTCAGAGCGCAGCCATAGCCGGATGTCGGTTGCGACCTGATCGTTGCGAGAACGTCCGGTATGCAGTCGCTTGCCGGCATCACCAATAATTTCCACTAGCCTTTTCTCGATGTTCAGATGGACGTCTTCCAGATCCAGCAGCCAGGTAAATTTGCCCTCGTCAATTTCCGCAAGTATCTGTTGCATGCCTTTTTCAATTGCAGCCAGATCTTCTGCGCTGATGACGCCTGTGGTGGCCAGCATGGCAGCGTGCGCCAGCGAGCCCTGAATATCGAAGCGGGCCAGGCGCTTGTCGAAATCGACCGAGGCGGTATAACGTTTTACCAGATCGGATACGGGCTCTGAAAAGCGGGCCGACCAGGCTTCGGATTTTTTGTCAAACTGATTACTGAGGTTGGGGCTGTCTGTGGTCATGT
>JAFAGQ010000087.1 GCA_023422555.1 Pseudomonadota bacterium | reverse complement strand
AGTGGATGGACATCTGTGAAAGTAGGTCATCGTCAGGCTCTTTATTCTAATCAAACCGCCCCGGTCTGCATACGCAGCCGGGGCTGTTTGTTTTTATCGTCACAAAAATAACCTTCACTTCTTAACGGCGACTCTCCTACGAGGGGCGACCCCTTCAACTGCCCATTCTGTTGCGGTACCAGGCGTGAAACTGCGCCATGCCTTCTTCCAGCGGTATCTGATACGGACCAAGATCATTGCGGTTCCGCAAATATAACGCTCGTCGCCCCTCATCAATCCTCACAGCGATTTCATCGTCTTCTTCTGCCGTTTCCATATACGCTTTGCGATGATATTCGGCCAGCTCCGGGCTGAACGCCAGAACATCATCAGGATAATAAAATTCGATCAGATTGAGCGTTTCTCCGGGGCCTTTTGGAAAGAGAGAAGATACGACAAGTGCCTGAGGGAACAGCTCAATCATCAACGTCGGATAGATCGCGATCCAGATGGCACCGAACTCAGGTGCTTCGTCACCCATATATTCCTTGAGCAACCGTTCCCATTCCCGATACACCGGGGTTCCGCCATTTTCCAACGTCTGTTCTGCGCCAACAGTCTGCTTGCAATACCAGTTACCGTAGTCCCAGCGCAAGGCAGCACACTCTACATACTTGCCTAAACCCGGATGGAATGGCCCGATATGGTAATCGTCATTGTAGATTTCAATGAATGTTTTCCAGTTGCACGGGCAGCTGTGGGTTTCGACGTGATCAAGCCGATAGTTGGACAGGTCCTGTCCCAGACTGGAAAACAGGTTTTGTATGTCATGCGGTATGCCGGAAGGGTGTTCGAAGAGGAACCCATCCAGATTCAATAGTGGTGATGATTCCAGTTTCTTGCACTGACGTATTTCAAACTGAGGTGCCGACAGCAACTCACCATCCGAACGATACGTCCAGGCATGAATGGGGCAAACAATATTACCGCCGCTTTGTTCCAGTGAACCTCGATGCTCGGTCAATTCACAATTTGCGCTGTATCGTCCCAGCATCAGTGCCTGACGATGGCGGCAGGCATTGGACATCAGTCTGACCCCTTCACGGTCGCGAAGCAAGACACGACCGCCGTTCTCCTGTGGCAGGGCATACCAATCCTGTAATTCCGGTACGCTGTTTTCGTGTCCTATGTAAAGTGGACTGCAACGAAAAATGCGCGCTTGCTCCTGCTCGTAGACTTCCTGATCAAAATAGGCGCTTACGGGTAGTGGCGAAGCCAGTTTCAGAATATCGGCTAGGTCCATGCGATTTTCTCCAGGACGTAATCAGGCAGGTTCAGGTTGCGGTATCACGTCAGCCGATTCCAGCTCTTCAACTGACATGGTCCGAAAGCGTGCCATGGGATTGGGCAGATCCTCGGCCATGGTCAGACTGCCTGCCGTGTCCGACAAGTCCACCATCTGCAGGTTATTTTTCAGCTGCAGGCGATTCAGGCACGAATGCCTGAAGCTGCTGCAATAGAAGTCGTAACGACGGAACTTATCGGCCAGTTCCGGATGCGCTTGTTGATAGCGCTTGATTGACAACGCGGCGAGTGCCCAAAAAGTGTCTTCTGTGCAGCAGTCGTTGTTTTGCAGGATATCGCTCATGTGTCGGAAGACACCGTCGAATATGTCAATGAAAATACCCAGGATTTTATAATCTTCCGGTACTTTCACTTTCAGGCGGGCGATGTGTTCAGGTATCTGCGCATCGTCATCAAGAATGGCGCTTTCCTCTGCGATATCCTTCATGATGCAGCGCTGCGGAACATTGCGTTCATCCATGACCATGATCAGATTTTCGCCATGGGGCATAAACACCAGCTCGTACGCGTAAAAACAATGTACGACCGGCACCAGGAAGGCATCGAAATAGCGGGTCAGCCAATCGCTCGTCGTCAGACCGGATTGTTCGATCATGAGCGGCAGCAGTGCCACGCCATCACGGTCCCGATGCAGCAGTGATGCCATGGTCATCAGGCGTTCACCCTCCGCCACTTTAGCGGCCGGGCTTTCGCGCCATAACACAGACAGCATTTTTTTATACGGGCTATCTTTTTTAAGTGCGGCTTCGTAATATCGATTGGTGTAGCCGACCGAAGCCACTTCCTGCAGGATGTCAAATCCATTACTGCGCAGGAAAGGATCGTTGTCGATCAGTCCTTTGAGCCATTCATTGATGTCTGGTGTGCCCGCCATATAGTATGGTGACAAGCCGCGCATAAAACCCATGTTCAGAATCGACAGTGAAGTTTTGACATAGCATTTGTCATGATCGCTGTGATTGAAATAGGTTCGAATCGATTGCTGTGCCTGATAGCTATCTTCACCAATGCCCAGATATACGATGTTCCGCTGCGCAATATCGGCTGCAAATGCGATGCTCAGACGATTGAACCACTGCCAGGGATGAGTTGGCATGAAGAGGTACTCGGCCGGGTCCAGGCCCTGAGCCTGGAGCTGCTCGCGATAGCTCGAAAACTGCTGCACACCCAGTTCTCGTTGCATGAATGTATCGTATTGCAGCGTGGACAAGGATGCAAAATGCGCCTGCTGGCGACGGACCGCCAGCCACACCAGCGTAAAGCGGCTGCCTGTTTCCGGCGTATAGCTTTCATAATCGAACACGTTAAATCCAATGCGACCGTTATTGGCTACAAAGCCCGGGTGACCCTCGGTCATGGCGGCTTCAATTTGCTGATAATCCGCTTTTAGCAGTTCGTGGCTGCTCAATAACTGATGGCATCGCTTGTAGGCCGCGCCATAGAGTGTACTGCTGATCTCGTCGAGATAAACAGGCAGTTTATCCGCGGGAATTGCCAGCGTTTCCTTGAAATCAATAATGAAAGACAATGCATCGGGCTCTTGCTCCAGGCTCTCGCAGATTCGGGAGATGGACGCTTCCACAATATGCCAGTGACGCAGCATCATGGGGTTTGCCTGGAAATAATACCGAGTCTGTGCGTCGTCTGAAATCAGCATGTAGCGCTGAAAGCCGGTATCCTTTGTTGCCACGGATGCGTCGCCGGATTCATCGGGAGACCCGGGGCAAGGCACGGGATCAAGAATCTGTTCGTGCGAAAATTCGGCAATGGCCTTGGCAACCAAATGACGATTGACATGTTTCCAGGTCTCGGGTTCGAGATGACGCAAGTGCTGTTTCGCGTCGGGAACGGGATAATGGCTCATCGTATTCTTTCCTGAGTGTAAAAGGGTGGCTTCAAATGCAGACCGGGTTGCAATCGACAGCATGGCCTGCTTGGTTGTGAGAGAAATCGGTCCGACTTCGTCAAAGCCGACCTTGCGATTGAGCGCTCTCACTTTTTCATTGCGGATATCAGGTTCGACAACGACACGCCGAGCCCCGACCTCATTGAACAAATAATGCATGACATGGCGCATCACTTCGAGGGTGTAGCCACGTTGTACCTCTGTTGCCGGTGCGACAAAAAAATGCATGCCGATGTCGCCGGTCTTTACTTCGAAATGCCCTGCAATTGCGTGGTGCTGCGGGTCATAACATTCCAGCAGAAAGCAAATTCGTCCGTGCTGCGTTCCAACCCAGGCCCATTCATGCGACGAAATCTGCTGAGCTTTGTAAAACGCCATTACGGCATCGCGCGTCAAGTCGGCCATATCCCAGTAGTGGGCATACGGCAGATCGAACCACGGATGAAATAACGGGACATCCAGTTCGGGTACCAGTTCCCGTATTTCAAACTTTCCCGGATTCCATTTCAATCTCGCACCCCTTATTCATGTCACTGTCTGATGCCGGATCCGACGGCCTGATGTGGTCCAGATCCAGCGTGAGTTTATTGGCCAGCCAGGTCAGTGCAATGCCGGCTGCGGCAATCAGGAAGACCGCCTGGTGACTGATCAGACTGACGATATAACCTGCACACCACGATGAAATCAGTACCCCCAGATTCTGAAAGAAATTGGTGATACTGAAATGATGGGCGTAATCTTCCTTGCGGCTGATACTGAACAGGCTGACTTCAAGCTTGACGGCCACCTGGAACAGCCCCCAGCCATACATACAACGTCCAATCACGATTGCAATGTCGGACGGGATGGATTGCAGATACAGACCCACAAGCGACAACACCAGGTTCCAGGACAAATTCTCATTGCGCTGTGTTGCCTTTTCGTTCAGGCGATGTTTGACGATGAGGGCGACGACCGCAGCCAGGCCTGGAATAGCAAATATCAAACCCGCTAGCGTCTGGTCTTTGTGTGCGGTGGCGTAGATCCAGTATTCAGAGAAGAAAGGCCGGATCAGGTAAGCGCTGAAATCAAAGACAAACATGATGAGGCTCAGCGTCAGGATACCTTTGGTCAGATGCGAGAAACCCTTGCGCGATGCCACCGGTGCCGGCGCAAATGCATCGTCAGCAAGCAACAAAGCGGTGTCCTCCACAGCCTGGGGCTGTTCTTTCACATTTTCATTCACTTTGATAATGCGACCGGTTCGGTTCAGCCAAAGCGTGATTCCCATCTGTCCGAAATCGCCCGCGGCCATCAGCACCAGGGCAGCGCCTGCGCCAAGATGCTGCAAAATGTACCCGCCTGATGCCGCAGCCAGAATGCCCGATATGTGTACCACCACCGACAGCAATGCAATCGTTCTGCTGTGTTCTTCGCTCTTGACAATCCGCATCAGATACGGAAACATCAGCAGGTAACTGCTTTTGAACATGAACATCAGCATTGTCAGCACCCAATACTGTGTCAGGGTTTCCGCCCAAATGGCCGACACGCACAGCAGGCCGGCGATACATTGGGTAAAACCAATCAGCGACATGGGCTCGAATCGCCTGGCCACTCTCACCCATAGCGGCAACGTGCACATGACGGCAATTGAGATGGCTGCAACATAAATGCCGGTATGCACCTGATCGGTATTGCCATAGCGCATACTGAAAAACTGCGGATAAAATCCAATGAGCACCGTGTCGCTCATCATGCCCAGTGCGGACATGACGATAATGGCGTTGCGTATGATCATTGCTTGCTCAACTCTGAAAACGACTCATTACCCTGAGGCGTGAATGACTGGAAAGTCGTATTGCGATCGACAGGGTAGACCTCGCGCTGCATGATTGCATTGATGATTCGCGCATTGCGATAACAGTTCAGTCCGAGATCGGGATTGGTCAGTCCATGACTATCGAATCCGGCATTCTGAACAAAAACTTCATTTCCCGCCTTGTCGACAGCATAGTCCTGCCCCTGACAGTAACGTCCCTTATTCAGCATGAGGCGATCGGATATGCCTTGCATGAAATCAGGTATGTGATAGCCATACCCGGTGGCAAAAATAATTTCATCTGTCATGAATTGATATCTGGTTCCGGTCTGGCCGTGCTCAAAAACCAGCTCGTTTTGTCCCGCTTGCCGGCGACACTCGGACAGCGCCATATTCGTATACAAATGAGTGCGTGCCCGCACCGCAGGTGTTTTCTCATCCAGCTCGTCATAAATCCGTTCTATCAGGCTGGTGTTGATGCCGTTGAAAATACTGACCTGATTCTTCAGGGTCTGGCGTTTCGCTGCTTCGGGAAGCTGGTAGAAGTGCCTGGCATAGTCAGGTGTGATGAGTTCCAGTGTGAGTTTGCCGGTCTCCATCTGGAAAAATCGTGAAGATCGGGTGATCCAGTAGAGCTCATAATCATGTTGCTCCATTTCACACAACAGATCGTAATAAATTTCCGCACCGCTTTGGCCGCTGCCGATGACCGTGATGCGCGACGTCTGCTGCAGTCTGGCTTTCTCTCGCAAATAGTGACCCGTGTGCGCTGACTCATATGACTCGTCGACGCAGGCAGGCAGCCGGGGTTCGCTGCCGATACCAACTACCAGCCGACGCGCACGATATTGCAATTGGCATTGATTCTGCAAATCGCTTACCGTGGCCACATAAAATTGCTGCGTTTCGTCATAAGTGATGGATGTGATTTCGCTCTGGTAGTGGACACTGTCCAGTTGCGCGGCAGCCCATTGGCAATACCGGTTATATTCCTGACGGGTCAGGTAAAAATTTTCCCGGAAATAATATTGATAGATTTTGCCCTGGTGCTTGCAGTAATTCAGATAACTGAAGGGACTGGTAGGATCTGCCAGGGTGACCAGGTCCGCCATGAAATTATTTTGCAGGGTCGTGCCTGGAATCATCATTCCATCATGCCAGCTGAACGCCGTTTTACGCTCCAGAAACACAACATCCAGGTCATCCAGCCGTGCCATGAGGCAGGCAAGGCTGAGATTGAATGGTCCCAGGCCCACACCCAGCACATCATAGATCCTGTCTTCCGCCCGGTTATCCTTCATTTTTTGCTGCCAGTGCTGATTAGTATTTCAACTGAACGTTCATGCCGACCGTTCTGGAAGGTGCGTAAAAGCCTTGTTCCCATTGCGTCGATGTCAGATATTTCTTATCAAATACATTTTTCACATTGACGCCAACCGTGACATTTTTGTTGACTTCGTAGCTGGCCATCAAATCGGCCACTGCATATGATTTCTGCTTTGTATAGATATCGTCTCCGCCGGCAGTCTGACCCTGCAGACGACGGGTTTCAGACTGCCAGCGTACGGCTCCTCCCACCTTGAGTCCGTGCACGGCCGGCACTGCATAGGATGCGGCAATGGTGAACGAATTTTTGGGAACGAACTCGCGCACGGCATTGCCATCTTCATCTCTGATCGAAAAGAAATGGGTGTAGCCCGCGCTTAACTGCAACCCGGACAGAATCTCACCTTGTAAAGCCAGTTCGAAACCGGTGGAGCGCGAGTCCACCGCCTTATAACGACTCAGACCGTCCTTGAATGTGTCATATTCGGCAGTGTTATCCTGCTCTGCGCGAAAGAGTGCCACACTGCCATTGATTCGACCATCAGCCGACTCGCCTTTGAGACCGAGCTCATAATTTTTTCCTTCGATTGCCGGCAGGATCTGTCCATCGACGTCAACCTGCGATTGCGGATTGAAGATGCCTGTATAACTGGCATACACGGAATAATTATTGTTCAAGTCATAAATCAGACCGAGATACGGAGAAATCTTATTACGTTTGTAATCGCGCGGCTCGCCATAATGTTCACCGGTTCCGGTTGCGCGCGTGTAATTGAGCCCTGCAATGACTTTGAATCTGTCCGCCAGGTTAAGCCGGGTGGCGGCAAACGCGGTGGTTTTGCGAACCGTGAAATCCGAGAAAGTTTCTGTCGCATTGTCAAAATCCGGACGGGGAAACTGTCTGTCCCACGCGAACAGGGACGGCAGTGGAATATTCAGGTCCGTTTCCAGCGAGGTCATGTAATTTTTGCTGCGATTGGTATTGAGGCCGAACATCACATCGTGTTCGCGCCCACCAAGTGTGTATTTGCCCGTCGTACTAATATCGGCAATCCATTGCTTTTCGTAGCGATCATACTTGGTCGGGTAGGAATATAATCCGAGCCCGGTCTCGCGGTCGGGTACACCATAGGCGAGAAACTGCTCTGCGTCCTGGGTGATTTTTCTATAGGTTAATGAGCCTTTGGTTTTCCAGCCTCCACCCCAGTCATGATTCAATTCGGCAAAAGATGTCCGGTCGGTAGTATTCCAATAAGCCCAATCGGGTGCGTAGCTGTCGGATACATCGTAATCAATCGCACTGCCATCCGTGTAGTAGAGCGACAATGCACCCCACATCGGCGACTTCGATTTGTTTCTTTGGTATGTATGTCCCAACGTCAGGGTGGTTCGATCATCCAGATCAGCGTCGACAATGACGCCAAACATTTTTTTCTCCAGGCCGTATCGGTCAAGATGGGAATTGCCTTTCTGATAAGCGCCGATTAACCGCCCGCGCACTGAACCGCTGCTGTTGAGGGGTGAAGAAATATCCAGATCCAGCCGGCGAGTTGCAAATGAGCCGTAGGACAAATTGGCATTTGCAGAGAACTCATGCTTCGGACGTTTTCTGATGAAATTGACCGTACCCGACGGGTTACCGGTATTGGACAGCAGGCCGTTGGCCCCCTTGAGCACTTCTACCCGATCGTAAAACGCCATATCCAGATCGCCGATCTGTTCTTCCGTGGAAAACGGCATGCCGATGCCGTCAACCTGGAAGTTTGTTACATCGTATCCGCGGATGGTGTAGTAATTGCGGTCGGTTTCGACCTGCTGCACAAACACGCCAGGCACAGCGGACAATAGTGATGTGGCATTATCAAGTCGGAAGTCATCCATCTGCGTGCGGGTCACAACATTGATGGTTTGCGGCGTCTCCCGTGGAGACAACGGCATCCGTGTCGCGCTTGAAACGATGGGTACGCTGTATTGGCCCGTACCCTCGCTGGTGGCATCGTTCTGGCTGACTGCATTGATGGGTTGCAATGTGGCTACCGACGACGTTGCCTGACCTGGCTGTGTTGCAGTCTGCGCAAATGCGACGGATGGTGCTGCGATTGTGCTCAGCGTGGAAGCCAGAATCAGATTGGACGCAAAGCGGGTGCGTGTATTGATAGAGTAGGGGAGAGATGCAGTCATTTCATTCCTTGTTAGCCATTTATCTTAAAACAGAATGATAACGATTGTTATTTTCATTTGAAATAAAATGTTAGTAGCCGAATTTGTGGTATGGGCTGAATTGGCAGGTATTACTGGGAGAGGATGAAGATACTGCGGGGAAGGTGAAGATACTGCAGGGAAGACGAGATGCAGTGGGAAGACGAGGTGCTGTGGGAATGGCGAGATACTGCGGGGAAGATCAGGAGGCTTGCAGAGACGGGCGACAATAAGGACTTTTCGGTTACTCCGGCTTTTTGTGTACCGGTATAATACCTTCAGACGAAAAAAAACGAATCCAGAGGATTCGTTTTTTATTTGGGAGCGACAACTGATTATTTCAGGTGTGCGCTGACCAGCTTTGTCATTTCGAACATGCTGACCTGGTCTTTGCCAAAAATGGGG
>JAFAGQ010000083.1 GCA_023422555.1 Pseudomonadota bacterium | reverse complement strand
GGCGCTGGCGGCACCATTGGCCTGGCAGAATTCCAGAACGGCACCAAAGGCAAACCCGATAGCCTGGCCGTGTTTGGTGCCATCACTGTTGGTGCAATCACACTGAACAAATCACCGATAGATCTTTCCAAGTTCAAGCCCGTTGCGCGACTCACCGCGGAGTATCTGGTACTGGCAGTGCGACCAGACTCACCTTATAAAACACTGGGAGACTTCGCCAAGGCACTCAAGGAAAATCCTGGCGGCACGCCTGTAGGCGGCGGTTCTGCAGGTGGTGTGGATCACATCGCCCTCGCCCTGCTGGCCCAGGCCAGTGGCACGCCAGTCAACAAGCTGAATTACATCCCTCAGGCCGGCGGTGCAGATACCGTCACTGGCATTGTCAATGGAACGCTCAAAGCCGGCATCTCCGGTATTTCCGAATTCCAGCAATTTGCCAAAGCAGGCCGGGTCAAAATTCTGGGTATTACGTCAGCAGACCGCATGAAAGGTCTGGACGCACCTACCTTCAAGGAAGCCGGCTTTGATGTGGAACTGGCCAACTGGCGCGGCATTCTGGGTTCGGTCGATATGCCTGAAGACAACTACAAAGTATGGGTTGACCGCTTCACCAAGCTGAACGACAGCGAAGAGTGGAAACAAACCATGGCTACTCAGGGCTGGGATCAGTTCTTCCTGGCAGGTCCGGAGTTCGGCACGTTTATCAAGGACGAGAGCGACCGTATCAACAAGATTCTGAAGGATGCTGGTCTTGCAAAATAAGGATGCAGAATCATTGAATGACCCGGTGCCTGCACCGATCGAAGCAGACACCGGCAAACCCGCCCGCCCCTGGTGGCTGGGCATCGCAGTCATTCTCATGGGTTGCGTATGCCTGTGGGCCACCACCACCCTTCCGGCCACGGCACAGTACGCTGCCATTGGTCCGGGCATGTTCGTCACCGTGGCGGGCGGTGGCCTGTTGATTCTGGGCATTATTCTTCTTATACAGATCGCAAGGGGCGAGCGTTTTGAAGCCCAGGATACAGAAAACGCCGAGGGCAATCTGCCCATGGACAAACGGGCGTTTTTCACGGCACTGATCGCGACCATCATTCCTGCACTGACCATGGAAACACTGGGGCTTCCGATTACCGCCATGCTTTCCTTCGCACTGGTCGCGCGCGCCTTCGGTTCGAAAAAAATCATCATCGACCTGATCACAGGTGCCATACTTGGCATCCTGTGCTGGTTCCTGTTTTCCCGCCTGGGCCTGCAGCTCGGTGGTTTCCTTCCCGTGGCAGGCTTCTGAAATGGATACCTTCAGCTTACTTCTGCATGGCTTTGATGTCGCCCTGCAACCCATGAACCTGTTCTGGGCGCTGGTGGGCTCGGTTCTGGGCACCGCCATCGGCATACTGCCCGGTATCGGCCCGGCACTCACCATTGCGCTGCTGCTGCCGGTCACGGTTTCAGTCGGACCGGTATCCGCATTCATCATGTTTGCCGGCGTGCTTTATGGCGCCATGTATGGCGGATCCACAACCTCCATCCTGATCAACACACCGGGCGAAGCCGGTTCCATGATGACGGCGCTGGAAGGCAATAAAATGGCGCGATCCGGAAGGGGCGCTGCGGCACTTGCAACAGCGGCCGTCGGCTCGTTCGTGGCCGGCACCATTGCAACGGTGCTACTGACCTTTGCCGCGCCATCCATCGCTGAAATCGCCTTTTATTTCAAACCCGCAGATTATTTTGCGCTTACGGTCCTGGCCTTTACCTCGGTGGCCGTGGTCATGGGCACCTCCCGCGTTCGCGGCTTTATTTCACTCTTTATCGGCCTGGCATTTGGCGTCATTGGCATCGATAAAATGACCGGTCAGCCACGCATGACATTTGGCGTCAGTTCCCTGCTCGATGGCATGGAACTCACAGTGGTGCTGGTGTCGCTGTTCGCGATCGGCGAAATCATTTATGTCGCCAGCCGCTACCGGCATCAGAAGGATGATGTATTGCCTATCAAAGGCGGCCTGTGGATGACCAAGGATGACTGGAAACGTTCCTTCATGCCCTGGATGCGCGGCACCGCCATTGGCTTTCCCATGGGCGCCCTGCCCGGCGGCGGCTCAGAAATTCCGACCATGCTGTCTTACACACTGGAAAAAAAGCTGTGCAAGAAGAAAGAGGAATTCGGTACGGTGGGTGCTATTGAAGGCGTGGCGGGGCCGGAAGCAGCCAATAATGCGGCTGCGGCCGGCGTGCTGGTTCCCTTGCTCACGCTGGGTCTGCCGACATCGGCAACGGCAGCCATTCTGCTGGCGGCATTCCAGAATTTCGGATTGCAGCCCGGTCCTTTCCTTTTTACCTCCAACCCCGAACTGATCTGGGGGCTGATTGCCTCACTTTATGTGGGCAACGTGATGCTGCTGATTCTGAACCTGCCTCTGGTAGGCATCTGGGTGAAGCTGCTGCTGATTCCCAAACCGCAGCTTTACGCAGGCATTCTCGTGTTTGCCATGATCGGTATCTGGGGCGTATCGGGTTCAACCTTTGACCTGGCGTGCATGGTCGCCGTAGGTCTGATGGGATATGTCATGCGTGTTTATGATTTCCCCATCGCGCCCATTCTGATCGGACTGATTCTGGGACCCATGGCAGAAAACCAGCTGCGCACTGCACTGGCTGCGGCTCAGGGCAGTCCGGCTGTCCTGGTGGAAACGCCCATTTCCATCGTCATTCTCACAGTCTCTGTCCTGTTCCTTTTGGTTCCAGTGATTCTGAAAAGACTGCGCAAGGCGGCTTAAGAATCTCGCTTTGGCTCGGGGCTCTCGCTTTGGCCTGGAGCTCCCGATCCGGCGGGAGTTACCGCCATGTATCGCGCAGTCAGGACCGGTATATCATACCGGTCCGCTCAGTGCGTTTCCGGCTCAGTTCTGCGGGTAGCTATCGATCCGTCATCACCAAACATGGCGTTCACAATGTGCTGATGTTTCGACGTATACAGCGCAACCAGATCCAGGTCGGGCAGTGTCCCATCAGCCACATCACAAAAACGCACGCCCTCAAAACCGATAGTACGAATCCAGTTGGGCAAGAGTCCCACACCCAGGCCCGCGGCCACGCAGGCCAGCACCGTGAGTGTCCGGTTCGCATACTGATTCACTCTGACCTGCAAATCCAGCGCCGCAAACGCATTGAGAATATCTGTATGCAGAACAGGCAATTGCGCTGATGGATATAGCACGAGCCCCTGGCGGGCAATCTCCTGCAAGGTAATTACATCCTTTTTGAAAGTAGGCGTACCTTCGGGTATGGCAGCAATCAGCTTTTCCCGGCATACCGTCAGCTGATGGACGCGTCCCTCAAGATTGACCGGCGAATGCACAAGTGCAATATCAATTCTGCCTTCATGAATCAGCCTGACCTGTTCCTCGTTACTCAGCTCAAGCAGGGAAATGTGCAGTTCCGGCGCCATTGACTTCAGTTTACGCAACGCCGTCGGCAAAATATTAAACAGCGCAGATGACACAATCCCCACATTCAACGTTCCCCCGAAACCCGATTTTGCAATCCTGACCTTGTCGTAGACCTGATTGAAATAAAAACTCCCCTTGTTCAGATCGTCATAAATCAATCTGGCTGCATCCGTTGGCGCGGCACCCCGCCTTGATCGAACGAACAGAACTACGCCCAGCGCTTTTTCCAGTCGTGCAATCGACTGGCTGAGCGCGGGCTGCGCGATATTGAGCAGTTCCGCAGCCTGACTGATTGAGCCACACTCGTACACCGCAAGAAAATATCGGACCTGATTAATTTCCATATCAATATGCAATGAATAAATATCATAAACATAATATATCAATATGCTTGAGCTTTCTAAAATTGAGTAACTCAATGGGAATCCGTCATGCAACAGGCAATTATCGACAGTCACGCGCACGTTTTCAAAAGGAACCTTCCTCTGGCTTCCGTACGACGTTATGCGCCCGACTATGACGCCACCCTGACCGAATATCTTGAGCTGCTGGATCGTCATCACATCTGTCATGGAGTGCTGGTACAGCCAAGTTTTCTTGGAACCAACAATGACTACATGCTCAAGGCGCTGCAGGAATCCGCAGGTCGATGCGTGGGGGTTGCCGTCGTCAGTCCCGACTGCAGTATCGAAGAGCTGCTCGCGTTACGCGAAAGCAATGTCAGGGGGATCCGCCTGAATCTGTTCGGCACACACGAGATTGACCTGCAACAGGCTGCCTGGCAGCAATTGTTTTCCCGTCTGAAAGCGCTGGATATGCATGTGGAATTGCACGCTCCCATGACAAGCCTTGCAAGTCATATTCCGCCAATTATTGCGCACGACGTGGATCTGGTCGTCGATCACTTCGGCCGCCCTGCGCTTCGGAAATCCGATGGACAAGCGCACGCCGCGCTGGTAAGCGGAGTACGGACAGGCGCAATGCTGCAAGCCACATTACAGGAAGATGCGCAGCAAGACGGGCTGTTCGACACCGATCAGTTCGATTTCCTGTTTTCCTTACGCGGCTCAGATCATCTGTTCATCAAACTGTCGGCCATCTATCGACTCTTTGACAACGTGCAGACTGACCAAGTCAAAGCGCTGCTCGACAGGTTTTTTGACACGTTCTCTTCGGAAAAACTTATGTGGGGCAGTGACTGGCCACATACCCAGTTCGAATCGAGCAGCAGCTTCAATGATAGCCTCGCGTGGGCTTTGCAATACATCGATCAACCTGTCGACAGGCAGAATATTTTCTACAACACAGCGGCATCCTTTTATAAAATTCAGGGAGATAAATTATGAACCGATTCCTAAGACCACTGACGGCATTAGTGCTGTCTCTGACGTTCGCCGGCACAGCCAGTGCCGCGTATCCAGATAAACCGGTAACCATGGTCGTTACGTATCCGCCGGGCGGAACGGTTGATGCCGTGGCGCGCCTGATCGGACCAAAACTGAGTGAGGTTCTGGGACAGACTGTGGTGATTGAAAACAAGGGTGGCGCAGGTGGAATGATTGGCGGCTCCTATGTTGCGCGCGCAAAACCTGATGGTTACACAATCATGATGGATGCATCCAACTTTGCGCAAAACTTCGCATTGCGTCAGAAGATGCCGTTTTCGGCAGACGATTTTGAACCGGTATCCCTGCTTCTGAAAGTTCCGAACGTGCTGGTGGTCAATCCGCAAACAGATTACAAATCAGTCGCTGACGTTATCAAGGCTGGTCAGTCTGATACACCTGCGCATTTTGCTTCAGCGGGTCCTGGTTCTGCCCAGCATCTGGCCGGCGAACTATTCAACCTGAAGGCAAAAACGCATCTGTCTCATGTGGCTTATAAAGGTGGCGGCCCTGCAATGACAGATGTCATGGGTGGGCAGGTACCAATCATGTTCGCCAGCCTCGGCTCCTCCTGGCCTCATATCAAGGCAGGGAAACTGAAAGTGCTGGCCAGTGGTGGCGATAAGCGTTCCGCGCTGCTTCCGGACACCCCTACTCTGAAGGAAAGCGGTGTTGCTGATTTCTCTTCCTATGAATGGAATGCCGTCTTCGCGCCGAAAAATACGCCACAGGAAGTACTGACCGTATTATCCTCAGCCTTCACCAAAGTGCTTAAAGACCCGGACATCGCCTCGCGGCTGCAGGCCCTGGGCGCCGACATTGTCGCCTCATCGCCTGACGCGTTGCGTACATTTGTGAACGAAGAAGAGAAAAAATGGCGTGCGGTGGCCACGCAGGCAAATATTAAACTGGACTGACATTCCAATAATTGCCCGATATCAGCCAGTCGTAAGGCTGGCTGATGCGCAAGGTCATCGCGATCAATAAAAAAACAACGTATGACCTGCGGTGCATAGTGCCCCTTTTTTGGGCAAAAATAGGTGTTCTCCCTAATAAATCAGCTTGCCGCTACCCATTTGCCTGCGACGCTTACACTATCACATACGTAATCCCGGCAACCTGATTTCGATCGCTATAATAGCGCTCCCCATATTGCGGCGCACCTTGCCCCGCAACAACCTACTTTTTAGCATGGCAACACAGGCAATGACATTCAGACAACTTGAAGCATTCCGCGCCCTGATGATTAGCCGCACGGTGACCAAGGCAGCCGAGTTTCTGTCCATATCACAGCCGGCAACAACAAGGCTGATTTCAGATCTGGAAGCATCTGTGGGGTTTGCCCTGTTTGAGCGACGCCAGGGGCGATTGTTCCCCACTCACGAAGCGGAAGAACTCTATAAAGAGGTGGAACGCAGCCTGGTGGGCGTGCAGGAGATTGCCTATGCGGCCAGCCAGATCCAGAAATCGCAGAAAGGGCAGTTTCATATTGCTGCGGCACCCTGTCTGGCTGCAAGTGCACTGCCATTTCTGCTGCACGAATTCATGCAAACCCATACGGAACTATCCGTCAAACTCACCACACATGCGTCCATTACCATTATGGATATGGTTCAGAATGGCAAATGTGATCTTGGCATGGTCATTCTGTCCAGCGAATATCCCAGTCCGCTAGGGGACCACCTGTTCTCGCTGGACGCAAAAATTGCGATTCCGCGCGATCACCGTCTTGCTGAAAAAAGTGAAATCCATGTGACCGATCTGGAAGGAGAAAACATGATTCTTGGCTCTCATGACATGGATGTACGTCACGCATTCGGGCTGATGCTGGTTTCGCACGGTGTAAAGATATATTCGAATATCGATACCAACACCTCGCAAACCATGTGCTCCTTCGTGGAAGCGGGAAATTGTCTGGCCATGGTCGATCCCATTACCGTGATTACCTATCCGGGCGACGGTATTGTTTTCAGGAAATTTTCACCCAGGCTGATGACCCACTTCAGTGCACTCTATCGCGCCGACAAACCGGCGCTGCGCGTGCTCAAGGATTTTGTGCACTACATCAAAACACGAGTGACACTGACGCTCGCCCAGAATGGCAAGCTGCGCTAAATTGGTGTGCACCACCCACAGGCCATAACATCATATTATGGCCGAGGCAAAAAAAAGCATTTTACTTCGCGCCTCGTGTTCACTATTGTTCTCCTTAGGTTGTTCCCCTTACCTCGGAGAAAATAATGAAACGCAAGCTGATCACAATTGCTATAGCAGCCCTGCTGGCCCCTGCGACATCGATGGTATACGCCCAGACCCCGACGCTGTATCTGGGATCGTACGGCGGTTCAACACAAAAGGCTTTCGAGGAGGACGTGCTGCCCGCATTTGAAAAAGCCAATAACGTGAAAGTCGTGTATGTTCCCGGCAATTCCACAGACACGCTGGGCAAACTGCAGGCGCAGAAAGCCAATCCGGAACTGGATGTCGTCATGCTGGATGACGGCCCGATGTATCAGGCAATGCAGTTTGGCTTCTGTGAGAAGATTGACAAGAGTGCTCCCGTATTCAAGGATTTGTATCCCATTGCTGACATGGGCCCGAACGCACTTGGCATCGGACTGGTCGCAACGGGCATTTTTTACAATGAAGAGGCTTTCAAGAAAGAAGGTCTCACGCCCCCCACCTCCTGGCACGACCTGGAGAACCCGAAATTTGAACAACGACTGGTCATTCCGCCTTTGAACAATACCTATGGGCTTCACACACTAATCAAATTTGCGAAGCTCAATGGCGGCAATGAAAAAAATCCTGATCCCGGCTTTGATGCCATCATCAAAAAAGTCAATCCCAATGTGCTTGCCTGGGAACCCTCGCCCGGTGGAATGACATCGCTGTTTCAGAATAATGAAGCCATCATCGGCGTCTGGGGCAATGGTCGTGTGGAAGCGCTGAAAGATACCGGCTTTCCTGTCAAATTTGTCTATCCCAAAGAAGGCGCCATGGCACTGCTGACCGCTGCCTGTCCGGTAGTCAAAAGCGATGTCGCCGAGCTCTCTCAAAAACTGGTGCAGTTTCTTGCCACACCTGAAATACAGGCCGTATTCGCTCGTACACAAAGCTGGGGACCGGTCAACAAAACAGTCAAGCTGCCCGATGACGTGACCAAGCGTGTCGTTTTTGGTGATGCCGTCGACAAGCTGGAAAAAACTGACTGGGATACCGTCAATGCGGTACGCGCGCAGTGGAACGATCGCTGGAACAGGACGGTGGAGCGGTAAATGAGTTTTCTATCCGTCAGAAACCTCGGCAAGGATTACGGCAGCGCGCAGGTCGTCAAATCCATGAACCTGGAAATCGAAAAAGGCGAATTTGTCTCGCTGCTGGGACCATCCGGTTGCGGCAAGACCACGACCTTGCAGATGATTGCAGGCTTTACCGAGCCCAGTCGCGGTCAGGTCATTCTGGATGGCACCGATCTGACTGACATGCCGCCCGAAAAACGGGATATCGGCGTGGTTTTCCAGAGTTATGCGCTGTTTCCGCATATGACCGTCAACGACAACATCAGCTTCGGCCTGGAAATGCGCAAGCTATCCAGGCAGGAGCGTCAGCCACGTATTGCGGAAGTCCTTGACATGGTCAGCCTGACGGGCATGGGGGATCGGTATCCGGCACAGTTATCCGGCGGGCAGCGCCAGCGTGTGGCCATTGCCCGTTCTCTGGCAATTCGCCCCCGGTTACTGCTGCTTGACGAGCCCATGTCAAACCTGGATGCGAAACTGCGCGAGAACATGCATATCGAATTGCGGCGTATACAACGCAAACTGGGCCTTACCACGATTCTGGTCACGCACGACCAGACTGAGGCCATGACCATGAGTGACCGTATCGCGCTGATGAATGATGGCTGTATTCAGCAGCTGGCCAGCCCACTGGAGGTTTATCACAATCCAGATACGCTGTTTGTCTCCAGCTTCCTGGGACGGGCCAACGTATTTGAGGGCCAAATCTCCCGACGCGATGATAACTGTCTGACGGTAGACAGTCAGAGTCTGAATTTTGTCGTTTGTCCGCCGCCAAATCATGTTTTCCACGAAGGCAAAGCCAATATCATGATCCGTCCGGAAAACGTGACGATTGCATCGGCACAGTCTGGCGGAAAACTGCCAGGTACGCTCTTTGAAGCGGTTTTCCTGGGAACGCACTGGCTGTGCGAAGTGGAAACGGCGCTGGGAATGTGGTTTGTATCGACCAAAGCGCTTGCGGCGAAGCCCGGAGAGCAGGTCATGCTGGACTGGCAGGATAACGACCTGCGCATTATTGCCGAGCAACGGAAAAACGGGTGACGTTCATGCGCAAAGAACCCTGGCTTCTGCTGACTCCTTCTCTGTTGCTGTTTGCGGGACTGCTCATCGTGCCGTTGCTGCTCGTGGCTGTTCTTTCTTTCTATGCATTCAACGGCACCACGGGCATTATTCCGGAATTTTCTTTCGGCAACTATGTCACGATCTTCTCGGATCCGTTCTACGGCGAAATTTTTCTGCGTACCGCGGGCATGGCCTTGCTGGTAACGGTGATCTGCCTGGTTTTGGGAATTCCGGAAACGCTGATACTCGCACGCATGCGGGCGCCATGGCGTGGCATATTTCTTGTGCTCATTCTGGGCCCGCTTCTGATTTCAGTTGTCGTACGCACACTGGGCTGGTCCATTCTGCTGGGTCGACAGGGGCTGATCAATGACACCCTGCAACTGCTTGGACTGATTGATTCGCCCATACGGCTGATCTTCACGTTCACCGGCATGGTCATCGGCCTGGTTCATGTCATGGTTCCCTTCATGATTATCTCGATCTGGGCGGCACTGCGCAAGCTCGATCCCACGGTTGAACATGCGGCCCGATCGCTGGGTGGATCACCTTTCACGGTATTTCGGCGGGTTGTTTTTCCGCAGCTGATGCCCGGCATTCTGTCCGGTTCCATTATCGTATTTGCCCTGTCCGCCTCGGCATTTGCTACGCCTGCCATTCTTGGTGGTCGTCGGCTCAAAGTGGTTGCCACCGCAGCCTATGACGAATTTCTCAGCACGCTGAACTGGCCACTGGGTGCCGCGATTGTAATTCTGCTGCTCATTGCGAACATCATAATCATCATGGGACTCAATCGCTATACAGAGAGAAAATACCGGATGATTTTTGCCAGCGGGGAAAACGCATGAAACGCAACCGTACGCTCTCAATGCTATTTCATACGGCATTCATGATATTTCTGATGGCACCGCTGCTGATCGTGATTGTTGTGTCATTTACGGACAAGGGCTTTATTTCCTACCCGAGCGATGGTCTGTCGCTGCGCTGGTATCAGGCGGCATTCAATGAACCCAGAATTATTGAATCGTTCCTCTTGTCCCTGAAGCTGGCCACGTTTGCCTCGACGCTGGCGGTGCTGCTGGCGGTACCGGCAGCCCTGGCGCTGACACGTTTCCGTTTCCCCTGTCGCGACGGCATCAGTGCGTTTCTGATGTCGCCTCTGATGATCCCCAATGTCGTTATGGGTGTGTCGTTTCTGCGCTTTTTCAATATTGCCGGCCTGTCTGGATCCGTACTCTGGCTGACGATGACACATGTCATCTTCATCTTCCCCTATTCCTTGCGTCTGGTGCTGGCATCAGCAACCGGCATGGATCGCGAGGTGGAGATGGCAGCCAGATCGCTGGGTGCGGGCAGATGGAATGTCTATAAGCGCATTATCCTGCCGCTCATTCTGCCGGGCCTGACCGGCGGCTGGCTGCTCTCGTTCATCCAGAGTTTCGACGAACTGACCATGACGGTATTCGTTGCAACGCCAGGCACAACGACGCTGCCCGTCTGGATGTACAACCATATTGCACAAACCATCGATCCTTTGATTACTTCCGTATCTGCTATCCTGATTATTGCGACCGTCATCATGATGATCGTCATGGATCGATTGGTTGGTCTCGACAAAGTGCTGATTGGAAAAGGTTAAGATGCACAACACAGAAATTTTGGTAATCGGCGGCGGTATTGTCGGATCAAGTGTCGCCTACGGCCTGGCCCGTCAGGACGCGCGCGTGACAATGCTGGATGAAGGCGATGTGGCCTATCGTGCTTCCCGCGGCAATTTCGGCCTGGTCTGGGTACAGGGAAAGGGACTGGGCTTCTCTCCTTATACCCGCTGGACCATGCGTTCAGCGCGACAGTGGCCCACGCTGGCCAGCGAGCTGACGCAACGCACCGGGATTGATCCCTGTCTGATGCAGCCTGGCGGATTTCGCTTTTTTCTGACTCAGGCAGAGATGGATGAGCGTATGGCCGCCATGAAGCAGATCCAGGATTCCATTGACGAAAAATACGAATATCATTTTCTTTCTCCAGCGGAAATAAGAAAGCAGATTCCGACCATTGGTCCCAAGGTTGTCGGCGCGTGTTACACACCCATGGACGGACATGCCAACCCATTGAGACTGCTGCCGGCCCTGCAGCACGCAGCACGTCAGCTGAACGTGGATTATCGCTATAACAGTCGTGTTGAAACGATTGATCGCAGTGGCAACCGGTTTATTGTCACCACGCAGAATGGCGAAAAATATACTGCTGACAAAGTGGTGCTGTGCGCCGGTCTGGGCAATAAGCGTCTTGGACAGTTTGTCGGTCTTAACGTACCAGTTGAACCCAATCAGGGACAGGTCATGATCGGCGAACGATGCGCTCCGTTTCTTGCTTATCCCACCATGCATGTGCGACAGACCAACGAAGGCACCATACAGATTGGCGATTCGATGGAAGATGCGGGCTTTGACGATACAACACGTCTGTCATTACAGCGCGATATCGCGCAGCGGGCAATCGATTACTTCCCGGCGCTGGCTGATATGCGAATCATCCGCTGCTGGGCAGCACTGCGCATCATGTCGCCCGATGGCATGCCGATTTACCAGGAATCCCGCGACATGCCAGGTGCCTATGTCGTCACCTGTCATAGCGGCATTACGCTGGCCGCAAACCACGTTTTGACTATACC
This sequence comes from Pseudomonadota bacterium, assembly GCA_023422555.1. Taxonomy (GTDB): domain Bacteria; phylum Pseudomonadota; class Gammaproteobacteria; order Burkholderiales; family Burkholderiaceae_B; genus Advenella. Next base: position 9,223 of record JAFAGQ010000083.1, on the reverse strand, counting down.
CGGCTGGATATTGCGAGGCGAGTCCGCCCAGACGATCGCCCCTTTTTCCAACGAACGCTTCAGCTCCCAATCGGAGGTCGCTCATGCCCACTGACGCTTTATTCAGATCCATTCATACCACACATGCAGACTCAGGCCGACAGACAGTCTCCTTTGAGTTCGAGGGGCAGACACTGACCGCTCCCAAGGGGGTGACGGTCGCGGCTGCCCTGATGCAAAACCAGGTGCTGCATTTTCGTGATTCTCCGGTCAGCGGCGAACCACGCGCACCGTATTGTCAGATGGGCGTCTGCTTTGAGTGCCTGGTTCAGATCAATGGCGCACAGAATCGCCAAAGCTGTATGACAACCATCGAAGAAGGAATGCAAATCCACATGCAGCACGGATCAACGACCTTTACCATCGTAGAAACAGGCGGTGCAGAATGACCAGTCAGACGGATGTTGTCATTATTGGTGCCGGTCCTGCCGGCATGAGTGCCGCCTCGCGGCTTGCAGAACAAAATCACTCTGTTGTGGTACTGGATGAACAGCCGCAGGCGGGCGGGCAGATCTGGCGCAATATTCTGGGTACCACCACAGAACTTGCCGCCATTCTGGGGCCTGACTATGCGGCGGGTGCGGCTGTTGCATCCCGATTCGTGTCGGCGCGGATCAATCACATTCGTGGTGCAACCGTCTGGAATCTGACACGCGATCGCCAGCTGCATTATCTGCATGAAGGCAAGACCCATGCCCTTTCTGCCAAAGCGGTGATTCTGGCAACCGGCGCCATGGAACGTCCGTTTCCGGTGCCAGGCTGGACGCTGCCAGGCGTCATGGGCGCCGGCGCTGCACAGGTGCTCCTGAAAGGATCTGGCACGGTACCGGCCAATCCGGTGGTGGTGGCCGGCTGTGGTCCCCTCCTGTACCTGATCTGCTGGCAGTATCTGCGCGCAAACGTTCCCATCGCCGCAGTGCTTGACACCAGTTCAGGTCGCGATATTTTTCAGGCTGCTCCCGCTCTGCTCAAGGGACTGGCGGCCTTCAAGGACATTCGCAAAGGGTTGTCTCTGATCGGCGCAATCAAGGAAAAGAAAATCCCGTTTTACCGTGGTGTCGAAAATATTCAGATACAGGGTGATAACAGCGTGAGCGCCGTTCAGTTCGACCACAAAGGGCAGACGCAGAGTATTGCCACAACCATGGTGCTGCTGCATCAGGGCGTCGTTCCCAATACGCAATTTACCTGGCTGCTGCGTGCAGCGCATGACTGGTCTGACACGCAACTTTGCTGGGTGCCGCGCACGGATACCTGGGGTCGCCTGGCGGATATGGACGGCATTTTTCTGGCTGGCGACGGCCAGGGCATTGCCGGAGCGCAGTCGGCTGTCACCAGAGGTGAACTGGCAGCGCTCGCAGTGCATGCTCACCTGGATCCGACGCAAGCCGCTTCCCTGGATAGTGTCAGCCAGCCACTGATATCACGATTGAATAAGGAGATGGCCTTGCGTCCTTTCCTGGATCAGGCCTACCAGCCCAAAAAAGAGAACCGGATTCCTCAGGACAATACGATTGTCTGCCGCTGCGAAGAAGTCACCGCGGGACAGATCCGGGACTTTGTCCGCCAGGGCTGTATGGGGCCGAATCAGGCCAAATCCTTCAGTCGCTGTGGGATGGGGCCCTGTCAGGGTCGCATGTGTGGACTGACCGTAACCGAAGTGATTGCAGATGAATTAAAGACAACGCGGGAAGAAGTTGGCTACTACCGCATTCGCGCTCCGCTCAAGCCGGTTACACTGGCTGAGCTGGCAACGGCCATCGATACTGAAATCTGAATTTTTCAAAGGAGTAAATATGTCTACAATTGAACGTTTTGAAACCAATAAGCGCATGAGCCGCGTTGTGAAATACAACGGCTTTGTGTTCCTTAGCGGCCTGACCGGTGACAATCCCGATGACGACGTCAAGGGCCAGACACGCAGCATTCTGGCGAAAATCGAAAAATTCCTGGAAGCCCATGGCTCGTCCAAAGAGAAAATCCTGACTGCACAGATCTGGCTGAAAGATATCGATCGTGATTTTGCTGCAATGAATGAAGTCTGGGACAGCTGGCTGCCCGAAGGTGCGGCCCCTACCCGCGCTACCGGCGAGTCCAAACTGGCCAGCCCCAAGCTGCTTGTTGAAATCATTGTTTCCGCAGCCGCATAACATCCAGAGACGTTAACGCAAGAGACAATACCGCCATGAACCACCATGCCAATTGTGATGTCATCATTATCGGTGGTGGCATTCATGGCGTTGCCACCTCCTATTTTTTAGCGCAACAGGGCCTGTCCGTCTCGCTGTTCGAACGCGACTACTGCGGCCGGTGTGCCTCCGGCGTCAATGCCGGTGGCGTCAGAACGCTGGGAAGACCACTGGCGGAAATCCCGCTGTCACTGGCATCATCACAATTGTGGCGCTCACTGGATTTTCTGCATGGCTTTGACGGTGCCTTTGTGCAGACAGGACAAATCAAGGTGGCCGAATCCTCTGAGGATATGGCGCGATTGCAGGAACGGCGGGATCTGCTCGCCGTTAATGGGTTTCATCATGAGAAGCTGATTGATGGCGAACAGGTTCGCGAGATCGTACCCAATATCGCAGACCACGTGCAAGGTGCCTTATGGGTTGAGACCGATGGTTTCGCCTTTCCGTACCTGATTGTGCAGGCTTTTGCACGCGAAGCGCGTAAGCTGGGTGCGGACATTCATGAACAGACAGCTGTCAGCGCCATAGAAAAAAGAGACGGCGGCTGGTGCGTTACTGCAGGCGACACGCAAATCTCAGGTAAAAAACTGCTGCTGTGCGCCGGCGCATGGACTGCCAATCTGGCCACACTCTGTGGTGATACGATTCCCGTTACGCCTGGCGGATTGATGCTCATGGTTACCCAAAGAGTGCCGCATTTTATCAACCCTGTGCTGGGCGCCACCAGTCGTGGACTTTCCTTCAAACAGTTCGCCAATGGCACGGTGGTCATAGGCGGTTCCCTGGAGTGTCAGGCCGACGCGGCCAATAATTATGCCGAACTCGATTTCGCACGATTGGCCAATAGTGCACGTATCGTGACAGATCTTTTCCCGTTTCTCAAAGACATTTGCATTACTCGCGCCTGGTCAGGACTGGACGGTTATTCACCGGATCACACCACCATTCTCGGCCCCAGCGCTTCAATGGAAAATCTGTATTACGCCTGTGGTTTCTCCGCCAGTGGATTCCAGCTTGGCCCTGCATCGGGACAGTACATGGCCGACCTGATTGCCGGCAAATCGCAAAATCCGCTGCACGATGGTCTGTTGCCTGCAAGATTTACGTGATCGGGCAACTGGAAGATGCGTCAGCCGTCTGCATGCGTTGATGACAGTCAGTGCACGTCAATTTTTCAATAAGGGATTGATGCCGCTCAACGCAACCTTTGAATGAAGCTGCCGCCCAAGCACCGATTCACAATATGCCGATGTGGCCATCATCGCCTCCAGGTCAATACCAGTCGAAATACCCATGGTTTCGAGCAGATTCACCCAGTCTTCAGTGCAGACGTTGCCGGTGAAACCTTCGCCGTATTTCACCTTGGAAGGATGTCCTCCGACACCGCCCATGGAACAATCGAAATACCGCACCCCACTTTCATAGGCCGCCAGATAATTAACAATACCGGTGCCGCGAGAATCATGAAAATGCGCAACCGGAATCACCTGAGGGAATTCCTGAATGACGGCGCCAAACAGCTTGCGCGTTGCTATTGGGTCTGCCATTCCCGTGGTGTCGCCCAGCGCTATCAATTGCACACCTGCCACACTGAATTTTTCCACATCCCGCAACACTTCCGTCTGGCTGACCGCGCCTTCAAACGGACAGCCGAAAGCCATGGAAATGGTACCAACCATCCGATATTTACCTCCGGCCGTGGCTACCATATCTGCAATATTCTGCCACTGGTCCTGACGCGTACGCTTCAGGTTCTTCAGAGAATGGCTGTCGGTAGCGGAAACCAGCAGGCTGATTTCATTGGCGCCAATGCCTCTCTCTGTATCAGCCAATGCCCGCTCTACTGCACGCACATTAGCGCAGGTGGCTTTGTAATAAACGCCCTCCTTGCGATTGATACCCGCCAGCACGTCGCTCGCGTCCGCGAACTGCGGGATCACTTTCGGGTTGGAATAAGAGGTCGCCTCAATGCGTTTCATACCGCAGGCCGTAAACTTGTCAATCAGGGCCAGTTTGGTTTCCAGCGGCACCACGACCGGTTCGTGCTGCAGACCGTCACGTGCAAAACATTCGCAGATCACAACGTCACTCATCTTATTGCACCTCCGACAGTCCCAGCGCAGTGATGGCATAAGCACGCAGTTTATTCTTCTGCACTTTCGAGCTGCCTGTCATGCCTATCTCGTCAAAGTTGTCTACGATTCGCACGTAACGCGGCACTTTGAAGTTTGAAATCCGTGACTTGCACCAGTCAATCAGCTCATCGGGCGTGCATTGATGGCCCTGCTTCAGAACAACAAAGGCTGCGGGCACCTCGCCCAGTCGTTCATCCGGCACACCCACCACCTGAGCCAGCTCTATGGCTTCGTTCAACAGAATGAAACCCTCGACTTCAGTGGGCGCCACGTTTTCTCCGCCAACGCGGAACATATCTTTCAGACGCCCGACCATTTTCAGACGCCCGTCTTCATTCATGACGCCAAGATCGCCGGTTTTCAGCCAGCCGTCGTCCGTAAAAGTGTTGGCAGTGACGTCCGGCATATTATAGTAGCCGCGCATAACGCTCCAACCTTTCACCTGTATTTCACCCGCCTCGCCAGGCTTAGCATTCTTACCTGTCTGCTGATCGGCAATTCGCAGTTGCACACCCTCATGCGGCAAGGCCCAGCCGTCGACACGTAGGGGCAATGGATCGTCCCAGGAAGACATGACGACATTGGGCGATGCTTCCGAAAGACCGTAAGCATTGCAGAGATTGGGCACATGCATCTGGTCATGAATTTTCTGCATCACCTGCGGTCCCGCCGCAGCCCAGCCTCCGCGCAAATGAAGTTTCGATGCATCAAACTGTGGATGCGCCATCAGCATCAGAAAAATCGTATCGTTACCCGACGTGAGCGTGCATTTCTCCTGCTCCAGCAGCCTCAGGGCCTGGGCGACGTCAAATCGTGGCAAAGTGAGTAAACAGCATCCCGTTGTCAGGGACACCAATACCGAGAGCGTGGACCCGGCAACGTGAAAGAAAGGCCGGATACTGAAATAGCGATCGTTCTCGTCAATGCCCATGCGGATTGACACGGCCTTCGCGTCTGACAGCATATTGTCATGGCTCAGCATGACGCCCTTTGGAAAGGATGTGGTGCCCGATGTATATTGAATCAGCAGGATATCGTCAGGTTCAGCATCGCCGCATTGTGTATAACACGCGTTAATATCTGCGGTATTCACATTTGCAATAAGCTGATCAAAGTCCGTTGCACCGGCAGGCAGACTGCCAGTGTTAAACATCAACACCTGTTTGAGTACCGGCAATGCCGAGCCGGGCAAGCTTTGCGACAATGCGGGTTCTACCTCGGTGAGCAGCGAGGCAAAGTCAATGCCCAGAAAGTTTTCTGTGCTGATCAATGTACTGATATCGGCCTGTTTCAGGCAGAAAGCCAGCTCTTCTTTTTTAAACCGTGTATTGACCGGCACGGTAACGGCACCGAGGCGCGCGCAGGCGAAAAAGGACTGCAGCCAGTGAACGCCGTTGCCAAGCATGACAGCAACATGATCACCCTTGCGAACGCCGGATTTGAACAATGCTGCTGCAGTGCGGTCGACTTTATCCGCAAGGGACTTCCACGTTTCGCGGCTTTCGGGATCGATAAACGCATCCCGGTCGCCATAAAGCGCAACGGTTTCTGCCAGTACTTCACTCAGTATTTTGCGTCTGGGTAACATCAGCGTTTTTCCTTTGCATTGCCAAAGCTCGAAATCGCAGATTTCCAGTCGCTGTGGCGCAGATTCTTTTCGATCGCAAGTAATTCAATTGCCATCGCACCTTCCCTGCTCGTTTCGACGCCGGCATTGATGGACTGTTTGGTCAGTTTCACGGTCAGCGGCCTGGCCTCTGCAATTTTCCCTGCCATTTCCATCAGCTGCGTTTGTATGTCATCTTTCGGGACAATACGATTGATCAGCCCGAATTCGCGTGCTTCCTGCGCATCAAACACACGGCCACTGAACAGCAGTTCCTTGGCGACTCGGATGCCGGCAATACGACTGATCCGCTGAGTGGCGCCCACTGTCCCCCAGCTGACCTCCGGATAACGAAAGGTTGCCTCAGGTGTGGACCAGGCGAAATCGCAGGCGGCAATAATTTCACACCCCGAGCCGAAAGCCGGTCCGTGCACCAGTGCAACGGCTGGCCGCGTCAGTTTTTCAATAGCGTCATAAGCAGCAAACCCTGCAACACGCCTTGCTGTCATATCAGACAGACTCATGTCCTTGCGTTCCTTCAAGTCGGCGCCCGCGCAGAATGCAGTCCCGGCTCCGCGAAATATCACAACGCGAATATTTTCTTCCTGCTCTATCTGCTCGGTAACCTGCACCAGTTCTGCGCACATTTTCACATTCAGGGCGTTGCGGCTATCCGGGCGATTGAGCAACACGGTGGCAACCCCGTTCTCTGCAACCGTCAAATCAATGGTTTCATATGACATCTGTGGTGATCCTATTTACTGGTAATATTTGCGGCTTCAAGCAGCTTCTGGATTCGCGCCTGATCCTGTTTGACAAACTCTGTTGTTGCCTGGGTATCCATCAGAAACGGCTCAGCGCCCTGCTTGTCGTACATTTTGACGGTTTCAGGATTCTCGGTTACTTTTTTGAGCGCAGCATAAAGCGTATCAACAATCTCTTTCGGCGTGTTTGCGGGAACAGCCATGCTATACCAGCTTGACCCCTTGAAACCTTCATAGCCCAGTTCCTCCATGGTGGGAACATCGGGAAGTGCCGGTGAACGCTTGCTCGCGGCGATGGCTATTGCATGCAGTTTGCCATCCTTGATGAACGGCAACACTGCCGGCAGATTCAGAAAACCCACTTTCACCAGACCACTGGCAAGATCGGTTGATGCGGGTGCCGCACCCTTATAAGGAATGTGCAGCAGCTTTGCCTGAGTTTTCTGCTTGAAATTTTCGCCGGTCAGATGCGGTGAACTGCCGTTACCTGCAGATGCGTAGCTGTATTTTTCCCGATTCTTCTGGCTGTCCTCCACCAGCTCCTTCACTGATTTAATACCGCTATCGGCGGCAACGGTAAGCACATTTGGAATATTGCCAACCATACCCACGAAGGTAAAATCCTTGATCCCGTCATAAGGGACCTTTTGCATCAGCGGTGTCACGATATGCGCCGCGGCAGTTCCAAACAGCACGGTATAACCATCAGGTTTGGAACGAGCCACATACTCTGCCCCAATACTGGCTCCTCCACCCGGCTTGCTTTGAATCACAATTGACTGACCCAGTTCCTCGCTCATCTGCTTGACGACAATCCGGGCAAGAATATCGGCAGGCCCGCCGGCTGCGTAAGGATTGATGAAAGTGATGGGCTTGCTGGGATAATCCGCGGCATGTACTGTCTGCGCAGCGCCCGCGACCAGCAGCATCACACCTGCCGCGATGAAGCGATTCCATTTGCTATATTTGTCTGTCATGACCGTCTCCTTTTTTTGCTGATGCCTGCATCAGTCTGATGTGTGCTGATCTGCAATTACCGTTGGCATGTGATCAGCGTTGATGTTATGTTGCTTAGCCTGTCGAGTCAGCTTGTGTTCAGATGACGCCTAGCTGTGCCAACCCTTCAATCTGCCCGTCTGTCAGACCGAGCTTTTCCTTCAGCACTTTTTCCGTGTGTTCGCCCAGCAGCGGTGGCCTGCCCATCGCAGGGTCGTCGTAGCCAGTGAACTTGAAAGGAACCGCAATCCCTTTGAAGTCCCCTACCTGCGGATGTGGAAAATGCTTCACGAGTTCGCGGCTGATGACCTGTGGGTCCTGGAAAATTTCATCGACCGACAGAATCGGTCCGGCCGGCACACCAGCCTGGTCACATCGTGCACACAAGGTCTCGCGATCAAGTTTGGCTATTGCCTGTTGCAAACCCCTCATCACTTCGTCACGACGACGAACCCGTTCGGCATTTTTCGCGAGCTTTTCGTCGCTGGCCCATGAAGTCAGACCCAATAGTTCACATAGGGGCTTCCAGTGCTGATCACTGCCAGTTATCTGTACCCACTTGCCATCGGCACATTCAAACGCGGCCGAAGGCACACGCCCGGGATGTTCCGTACCCAGCCTGGCGGGCACCTCGCCCAGCGTGAAATAGCGGGCTGCCGCAAGAGATAGCAGGCCAACCTGTCCATCGAACATGGAAAAATCCACATGACAACCGTGATTGGTTCGGCTTTTTCCATAAAGACTGGTCAGAATCGCGATGACAATCCAGAGTCCCGACGTCAGGTCGGCAACCGGCAGTCCGGGTTTGACCGGCCCGCCGCCGCGCTCACCTGTCAGGCTCATGATGCCGCCCATGGCCTGAAAGACCGTGTCGTAACCTTTGCGTCTGGCGTAAGGACCCGTCATGCCAAACCCGGTGCAGGACACATAAACAATATCCGCGTTGTGCTTGCGGATCTCTTCGTATTGAAGTCCGTATTTTGCAAGCGTGCCAACCGGAAAATTCTCCAGGAAAATATCGGCATCCTCCGCCAGTTTCCTGATAATGTTCTGACCTTCTAAGGAACGCAAATTGACCGTAATGGATTCCTTGCTGCGATTGAATGCAAAGAAATAGGCGGACTCACTGCCATTTTCGCCCGTTACACGCGGCTCGAAATGACGCGTTTCATCGCCGGTCTCGGGCTGCTCGACCTTGATGACCTGAGCGCCCATTTCGGCCAGAATCATGGATGCAAAGGGGCATGCAAGCACCCGTGACAAATCCAGAATCTTCAATCCTTCCAATGGTTTCATCGCTTTGCCTTCACCCTTTTCTGAAGCCGCGCATCATCACATTGGCATCGCGCCCCACCGCCAGCGCCTCCTCCAGCGACAAATCGGCAGCACGATAGAACGTGCGCTTGGTGGTCGCCATGGCGACCGGACTCCAGCCCGCGAGTTTGCTTGCATAAGCCCGGGCTTCCTGCATGACCTGCTCTGCCGGACAGA
>JAFAGQ010000176.1 GCA_023422555.1 Pseudomonadota bacterium | reverse complement strand
CTGTACCCAGTTTCAGACTGAGTGTCCAACGGGCGGGGCTGTCGACCTGCGCGATAATGACCAGACGCCCCTGTCTGTAGATGCTCAGATGACAGGACTGCTGGCTTTGCACTGCCAGCGCTTCCAGCAGAGGCAGGGCACACGCGGTCAGCTGACGCACAGGATATTGTCGGTGTGCCAGGTGAAACAGACGTAAGGTCAGTGAATAGCGATCGCTGGCGTCGGCGGCGATATAGCCCAGTTTCTCCAGCACGATCACCATGCGAAAAATCTCGCTGACCGAGCGCCCCAGTCGTCCGCCCAGCTCGTTCATGGTCATCCCCTGGGTGCTTTCGCTGAGCACTTCCAGAATCGCCATGCCTTTCTCCAGTGCCGGCGCGGAATAGCGCGATTCGGCTGGACGGGGTTCGGAGGGCCGAGATTTGGAAGGAAGGACCTTGTTTCCAGTCATGAACGTCTGTTTTTACTGATGAAAGTGAGGGCCAGTATAAGGGATTTTTCTGTTTCGACACCCGGGGGAAAGCCCGCATACTCTCATCATTGAAGCCCACGGCCAATTCCGGTAATATTCATGGGTTTATATATCAAAACAACTTTTATTAATGAAAACGCAAGGAGGATCCTCATGGGACAGCGTCTGGCAGGAAAAACGGTACTGATTACAGCGGCGGGACAAGGCATCGGCAAGGCAACCGCAGAACTATTTGCCAGTGAGGGCGCAAAGGTCTACGCAACCGATATCAATGAAGGGCTTCTGGCAGAACTCAAGGGCTGCGAGACTCGCAAGCTGGATGTCACGAGTGCAGAACAGATCGCATCACTGCAAAAAGAAATTGGCGCCGTAGATGTGCTGTTCAATTGCGCCGGCTATGTCCACGACGGCAATATCCTGGGCTGCGAGCAAAAGGACTGGGACTTTTCCTTTGATCTGAACGTCACGTCCATGTATCACATGATCCGTGCCTTTCTGCCAGGCATGCTGGAGAAAAAGGGCGGTTCCATCATCAATATGGCGTCTGCCGCATCCAGTGTCAAAGGCGTGGCAAACCGGTTTGTGTACGGCACCACCAAAGCCGCCGTCATCGGCCTGACCAAGGCAATCGCTGCCGATTTCGTCGGCCAGGGTATTCGTTGCAATGCCATCTGCCCGGGCACCGTTGAGTCCCCTTCACTGAAAGACCGCATCGCGGGTCAGGCCAAAAAATACGGCACGTCTGAAGAGGAAATGCGCGCCAACTTCGTGGCTCGTCAGCCTATCGGCCGCGTGGGCCGTCCGGAAGAGATTGCTTTCCTGGCGCTTTACCTGGCCTCTGATGAGTCCGTCTACACCACGGGCACCGCCCAGATCATCGACGGCGGCTGGTCCCTGTAAAGACGCTCAGGCCGCCACGCCTCGGCGCGTGCGCGGCTACTTCAAAGGCGGTAAAGCATCAACGCTGTCAGCAACGGTCTGGCAGGCGATAGTCAGATCCGTGACGATACGATTATCGACTCGCAAGTCGCCCTCGTACTCTCCCATGTTGCGGATATTGTGACACATGTCGAGAACGCGCCAGACTGCCAGGGCCGCTCAGGTTCTCAAACGCTGAGGTCACCGTCTTCTCCTAGAATCCAGATCTTGGGTTGATCCATAATGCGATTCAGGAACGAATCCTTCTCTGCAATGCGCCTGTGAAACTCCTCTGCCGACAGAATCGTAGGATTAACCGGGCGCCCGAGTACAGCGCTCACTTCTTCCAGCGCAGTGAAAAGTTCACCATAGCTTATTTCGTCACTTACCACCATCAAATCGATGTCGCTGCTGGCAGTATCCGTTTTCTTGGCCACGGAACCATATACAAAAGCGGCAGTAACCCGTGCAGAAAAGGGTTCAAGCGTTGCGCGCAATGGGTCAGCTAAACCTACTGTTTTCTGGATGATGGAGCGCAGCTCATTAAAGATTGGTGATTCTGCGTTTGCCTGATAGTGCTTCTGGTTCCCGACCGCCCGGACCGTCACCAGGCCACTGTTGCTGAGCGTTGCCAGTTCACGCTGCACCGCGCCCGAGCCACTGTCGGCCAGGCTGATTACTTCATTTGCGTAAAAGCTGCGATCCGGCTGACCATAGAGTATCCCCAGCACCCGTTGTTTGGTACCGGGAAAGAGGGAGTCGGACAAGCTTCGCGAAGAGGTAGTAATGTTAAATATACCCATATTGGGTATTATCATACCCATTTTGGGTTTGAGTCGCAACTGTAGTTTTCCACACCCGTCCGGTTTAAAGACGAAAAAAATCCCCGCCTTATCGGATCCTGTTATTGTTCACAACGGATCCGGGCGGGGATGTTCTTTTCAGAACGCGGGGTTATTCTTCTTCGACGAAGGTTTCCTCACGTTTCTTACGGATCGATGGGATCGCTACGATTACCACCAGAATCGCTGCCACGACAAGCAATGACAGTGAGAGGGGGCGAGTCACGAACGTCGTGAAATCACCGCGAGACAGCAGCAGCGCACGACGGAAGTTCTCTTCCATCATCGGGCCAAGAACCAGACCCAGCAGCAACGGTGCACCTTCACACTTCAGCTTGCTCCAGAAGTACCCGATAATACCGAAGACGGCCATTACATAGATGTCGAACACGTTGTAGTTCAGAGAGTACACGCCGACAGAGCAGAACAGCACAATGGCAGGGAACAGAACACGGTATGGCACTTTCAGCAGTTTGACCCACAGGCCGATCAGCGGCAGGTTCAGAATCACCAGCATCAGGTTACCAATCCACATGGACACGATCAGACCCCAGAACAGATCAGGGTTGCTGCTCATGACCTGAGGACCAGGCTGAATGTTGTGAATCGTCATGGCACCAACCATCAGCGCAGTCACCGCGTTACCGGGAATACCCAGTGTCAGCGGGGGAATGAACGATGTCTGGGCAGCCGCGTTATTGGCTGATTCAGGACCTGCCAGACCGGCAGGATGGCCTTTACCAAAGCGTTCCGGATTTTTGGACAGCTTTTTCTCCAGGGTGTAGGAGGCAAAAGATGACAGCACCGCACCACCGCCAGGCAGAATACCCAGTGCGGAACCCAGCATCGTGCCGCGCAGAGACGCGGGAGCGGCTTCCTTGAATTCCTGCTTGTTGGGGTACAGGCTGCCGATCTTGTCGGTAATATCAACACGGTTTTCTTTCTGCGCCAGATTGGTCATGATTTCGGCCAGACCGAAAACGCCCATGGCAACCACGGCAAAGTCGATACCATCCTGCAGTTCCGGCACGCCAAAGTCAAACCGGGCCACACCCGAGTTCACGTCAGTACCCACCATACCCAGCAGCAGACCCAGCAGAATCATACAAATGGCTTTTGGCAAAGAACCGGAGGCCAGCACAACCGCCCCAATCAGACCCAGCACCATTAACGAGAAATACTCGGCCGGACCAAATTTGAAGGCCACTTCAGCAAGAGGAGGCGCAAAGGCAGCCAGCAGAACGGTGGCAAAGCAGCCAGCGAAGAAAGAGCCCAGCGCGGCGATGGCAAGTGCCGCCCCCGCTCGCCCGTTCTTGGCCATCTGGTGCCCATCGAGCACCGTCACCACCGCCGAGGTCTCACCCGGCAAGGCCACAAGAATGGCCGTGGTTGAGCCACCGTACTGGGAGCCGTAGTAAATACCGGCAAGCATGATCAGGCCGGCAACAGGAGGCAGAACATAGGTCAGTGGCAGCAGCATCGCAATGGTAGGGACAGGGCCGATACCAGGCAGCACGCCAATCAGTGTTCCAAGAATACATCCGAGCAGCGCATACAGCAGGTTCTCAGGCGTAAACGCGACAGAAAACCCCAGCGCCAGGTGTTCAAGTAATTCCATAATTATTTTCCTTTAATACGACGTGCCAGGGTCACAACCGCAATGATGAGTGACAGGGGGACGAAGATCTTGGCAAGCAGAGACCATTCGCCGAAAGGCACTGGCAGCATAGGGAAAATCAGACCGAGTCCCTTGATGAATGCGAGCCAGGTGAACAGCGTCAGGAAAATGGCGTTGAAAATCGCGATCTTTATGCTGAATTCGTGACTTGCCAGGCTGCTGAAGATGATCAGCAATGGAACGGAGATATACAGTCCCAGATGATCAAGCATCAAGGCGAAAACGGCAATGGAGCCGATGATCAGGAACAGAATGTCCCAGTCGAAATGGCCGATATCGGTGTCTTCCTGAGGTTCGCCCCGCAGGGACGTCATGAAAACCACGGCGCCAAGGAGTGCCAGACAAACGCCCAGCCAGAATGGAAAATAACCCGGACCCATACGGGCAGGCGTACCCATGTCATAGGATGTGGCGAAAATGGCAAAGCCGGCGCCAATCACAATGAACATAATGCCTGACCAGAAGTCCTGCTGATTTTTAATGTGCATATACTAACCTTCTTGATTTAGAGTCTTGCGCAAGGGAGAGCTGCGAGTACGGCGCAGCCGGGATGCCCAATCCCGTCTGCACGTATTAGCAATGAGTTATGTCACTCGAGCTTGATGTTGCCTTTTTCAACAACGCCCTTGGCCCAGTCGTATTGCTGCTGAATTTCCTTGGCGAACTCTTCGGGAGTATTGCCGGAAGGGAAAGCACCCTGTTTCTCCAGGGCTTCAACAACTTTGGGATCTTTCAGTGCTTCAACTGCCACACTGTTGAGTTTGTCGATCACTTCCTTTGGTGTGTTGGCAGGGGCCAGAAGGCCGTACCAGACAGGCTGATTCAGGTTTTCGTAGCCCAGTTCAGCGAAAGTGGGTACATCTTTGAGCGCAGGCAGACGCTCTTTCCAGG
>JAFAGQ010000412.1 GCA_023422555.1 Pseudomonadota bacterium | reverse complement strand
GCGCATTGCCACTGGCTTTGTTTGCCTGCTGGACGTCTGTCTATGCGCAAACGGTGTCCGCGCCTTCAGCAACACAAGCCGCTCAGCTCGAAGCCATCACGGCCACAGATGAGAACAATTCCGTGTCCGCCCCCACACCGCCTACCTATGCGGGCGGGCAGGTTGCCACGGGCGGACAGGCCGGGATACTGGGAAATGCAGATAATATGAGCTCTCCCTTCATTGTCAACAGCTATACGTCGCAGCTGATTGCCGATCAGCAGGCGCGTACGCTGGGTGAGGCCATCAAGAACGATCCCACAGTACAGGTCGGCAATGGCTATGGCAACTTCGCCGAAACGTTTGTGATTCGCGGCTTTCCGCTGAACAACGATGACCTGGCATTCAATGGCCTGTATGGCATTCTGCCTCGTCAGGTTCTGCCTACACAGATGATCGAGCGGGTAGAAATCTTCAAGGGCGCCAGCGCCTTCCTGAATGGTGCTGCCCCTGGAGGCAGTGGCCTGGGCGGTCTGATCAATATCCAGCCAAAACGCGGCACAGATGAACCGCTGACGCGTCTGGACGTTGACTACACGGGTCGCGGACAGATCGGTGGCGGTGTTGACATCGGCCGCCGCTGGGGCGATGCGGGTGAATTCGGTATCCGCGTCAACGCAGCGCACCGTGATGGGGAAGCACCTGTCAAGGATGGCGATGCCAGAACGTCTGTCCTCACACTGGGACTGGATTATCGCGGCGAACGTCTGCGCGCCTCTCTGGATGTCGGCTATCAGAACATCCGCTATGACCAGACTCGTCCCACCATCAATCTGACGGGTAGCGGTGTGCCAGATGCGCCTTCCACCAGCACAAATTATGCGCAGCCCTGGGCATGGTCAAAACTGCAGAGCACATACGGCGTAGCCCGGGTCGAATACGATCTGAACGAAGACTGGATGGCTTATGCGGCGCTTGGTTACAGCCGGGATAAGGAAGACGGCCTCTATGCGGGAGCCAATGTCGATGAAAATGGCATTGGCTACAATAACCCCTTGCGGACACCGTATATCCGTAATTCCGTCACCGGCGAGGTCGGCCTGCGCGGACGATTTGTTACTGGTTCTGTCGGTCACCTGGTGAATCTGGGTGTGTCTTCCATGCGTAGCAGCAATCACACTGCCTATGAGTTCTACGCCAGCCAGGATCGGGACATCTTCAATCCTTTCGATAGTCCGTACCCAGACACCGTTACCTTCTCTGGTGGTGAAATCGATCATCCCACCAAGGTCGATCGTACGATTCTGCAAAGTATCGCTTTATCCGATACGCTCTCATTTCTGGATGACCGAATTCTCTTGACCCTGGGCGCGCGCCATCAGAATCTGCGCTACACGGCTTACGATTACACGGGCACGGCTTCGTCTGACTACGATAAGTCTGTGGTCACGCCATTCGCTGGCGTAGTGTTCAAAGCCACGAAAAACATCTCTCTGTACGCCAATTACATCGAAGGTCTGACCCGCGGAGAAACCGCGCCGCTGACAGCAGACAATCGCAACGAAGTGTTCAAGCCAGCACGCACCAAACAGATTGAAGCCGGTATCAAATTCGATATGGGTGACTACGGCGCCAGTCTCGCGGCATTTCAGCTGGAAAAACCCGAATTCTACCTGGATAGCGTAAGCAACGTTTTCAGCGCGGCAGGAAGACAGCGCAATCGTGGTGTCGAGCTGAGCGTGTACGGTCAGCCTGTTGAACACGTTCGCCTGGTTGGTGGTGTTACCTTCATGAACGCTCGCCTGACAAAAACGCAGGACGGTCTTTATGACGGTAATCGTGCCGCGGGTGTGCCTAAATTCCAGGCAACAATGGGTGCTGAATGGGATCCCGCGTTTGCGCCCGGTCTGACACTGCAGGGTTATGTGACGCACCGTGGTTCTCAATACGTTAACAAGGAAAACACCGGATCCGTTCCAGCGTGGACACGTGTTGACCTGGGTGCCCGCTACACAACCAAAGTGGCAGGCAGAGATACAACGTTCCGTTTCGGCGTGGACAACGTCTTCAATAAACGCTACTGGGCAACGGTTTCACCCACATTCAACCAGTTGACTGCGGGTAATGGCAGAACCGTGAAAGCGTCGGTTTCGCTTTCCTTCTGATGTCTCACTCTGGGCGCTCAGGCAGCCCTTTATTGATGGGCCTATCGATGGCTCTATGATGGCCCATCAATGATCTTTTTGAATAGTCAGTCAGGTGCCGCTGCGCCTGCCTGGCTGCCCACCCGGGAAGTATAGCGATCCCTGTCCACATGACGATCATCATAAGCGTGGTAGGTACCCACGATTAACATCGTTGCAATCACTGGTATCAGAATCTGGACCGGCGCAATCGTCGGAAGTTTTCCTGCATGATAACGGGCGCCGACAATACTTAAAATGCTGGTGGCCACAAGCATGCCGCCCAGCACATCAGAAAACCAGTGTGCACCCAGATACAGTCGCGAAAAAGCGACCAGCAGTGCAAAGCCGATCAGTAAAACAATCATTCCCACTCGCGGCAAACCTCTGACCGTTTTGAAAAGCAGGATGCAGACAAGACCATAAAGTACCAGGTTGCTTGTCGTATGCCCGCTGGGGAAAGAGAAATTGGTCCAGCCTGTGTACATCATGTCGCCAGGTCTGACACGCGCGATGGCAGCTTTGATGCCGGTATTGATGATTGCAGCGCCGATCAGCGCCAATGACCAGTAGATGGCAGCGCGTTGATACTTTCTGAAAAGAAGCCAGAGCAGTACCACACTGCTTATCGTTGTGACCATGAACGTGTCACCCAGCTGAGTGATGGTAATAAGGATATGATCCAGTTCGGCCGTTCGCCATTGTTGCAGCTGAAGATAGATGGCCTGGTCCAGTGCCTGAAGCCTGCCTTCCACGCGTACATTGCTCAAAACAAGCAGAAACAGAACACTGGTGAGTGCTGCAAGATAATACGGCCAATAGGACCTGTAACGAGGAGTGAACTTCATTGTTCAGAATATTCCGTGGTGTGGATTGTTAGAAATTGCCGGTTGGAAATGATTTTGTATTGGCGAATATTGACAGTTTCACAGATGCAATTATTGCGGTCTAAATTAGAATAGTACCTTGTTCTGTTCTAACCAGAGGTACGAGATGGCCCGCTTTTCAATCAATACCCTGATTCTGGGATCCGTTTTCAGTATGGCAGTGGGTACCGCGCAAGCTGCGGATGTGTATCCATTCGAACTGGTTAAAAGCCAGCCTGCGATTGGAAAAACCTTTTCAAAGTTGACAGCTCCTGTGGCCGCCAAACACGCGTGGATAAAAAAATACGGAGTGGTGGTGCCTGTCAGTGAAGTGACAGCCGGCAATGAAAGCTATCAGGTGCTCATCGGTTGCAAGCCGCATGACTGCCCATCTGAAAAATATGTGGTGCTGATTGCAAAAGGCACGAGTAAAGGAATAGGTGCTTTTGTGGTCAACCGTTATGCTTCCGGCTCACAGGCAAGTTCAAATCCTGTGAGCAGCAGCGTTACCTGGCTGGGACAACCGGATGATGCGCAGCGCACAGTGCTGGCCACGCAACTGTTTTGAGCCTAGCGGTCCTGTAGATGACTGAGTATTTTGTGGGCAATCCGGATTCTGTCCTCATTGGGATAGTTTTTATTGGCCAGGATCACAATACCCAGTTTCCTGTCCGGTACAAAGGCGACATAAGCGCCGAATCCGTTGGTGGAACCGGTCTTGTTGATCCATACTTTATTTTGCGGTGACTGGGGCGGATTAACAGGCGTTACCGCTTGCGGACTCAGCGCGAATGCAGACGAATTGCCTTTTAACAGGGATTCAAGTGCAACAGGAAAGGCGTACTGTTCCCAAATCAGGTCCTGAGTGAACGCGCTGGTCTGAAAATAACCTTGATGGGTATTGTTGACGGCGCGCTGCAATTTGCCATCCAAATTTTTCATCTGCATATTGATCTGCAGGAAGCGCAGCATGTCGTGGCTTGTGGATTTGACCCCATAAGCTTCTGCCCACAGTACCGCCTTGTTCACGCGCGTCGGTTTGTCCTGTTTAGTATAGCCTTGGGCATAATCCTTCATTCTTGCGGACGGAACATCAATATAGGTATCCTGCAGACCCAGGCCGGAAAACAGTTGCGTCTGGATCAATGGTGTGAACTCCTGACCCATTGCCTTTGCAGTGATGAAGCCGAGCATGCCAATGGATGGATTGGAATAGGTTCTTTGCGTTCCCATGGAATATTCAGGTTTCCAGTGCTCAAGATAGGTCATTAATTCCTGGGTATTGCGAATGTCATCCGGTACCTGCAGCGGAAAGCCACCAGGCGTATGTGTGCCCAGATGCAGCAGCTTCACCTCACCAAAAGCAGACCCTTTCATCTCGGGCAAATATTGAGAAACCGGGTCGCTCAGTTTCAACTGCCCCTTTTCCTGACCATAACTTGCCAGAGTGGCCGTAAACGTCTTGCTGATGGATCCCAGTTCAAAAAGAGTGGAACGATTGACGGGTTTGCCACTCTCGCGCGATGAGACGCCAAAGTCTAAAAAGTATTCTTTATCTCCGTCGACAATGCCGATGGCCATACCAGGAATGCCATATTGCTTCATGACAGGTGAAATGGTGGTTTCAACGCTTGAGCGAACCGTGTCCGGTTCTTGTGTAGCGGCGTGCGCGCTGTTTGTAATAAGGGTTGTGGCGGAGCTTGCGAACATCACGGCTATCATGAATGTTGAGAGGCGGCGGGAAGAAGAATTCGCTGAAAAGGTATGCATGTTGGCGGGCAGGAATGAAGTGAATGTGAGCGCTCATTGTCGCATTCGATGCATAAACTCAGAAAGAACGCCTTGGTAACAAAATGCGATGCATCCGCATTTCCCTCGACAAACGCAGGGAACTAATCAACAATAACGCATACCTCAGGAGGCAATATGGACGAGCTATTTGCGAAGTTTGCAACAGCAACTGCGCGCGCAACCGGTCACCCGCTCACTTTCATTATTTGTGTCGTGTCAGTTGTGCTATGGGCCATTGCCGGTCCGATTTTTGGATTTTCAGAAACCTGGCAATTGGTCATCAATACTGGCACCACTATTGTCACTTTTCTGATGGTATTTCTGATTCAGAATACGCAGAACCGCGACAGCGAAGCCATGCAGACAAAGATCGATGAACTGATCCGCTCGTCCGGCGCACACGACGAATTCATCGGTATAGAAACCCTCTCAGAAAAAGAGCTCGATGAACTGCACAAAAAATGCGAACAGGAAGCAAAACGCTCGCAATCACGACTAAAGAAAACAGAAGACGAGCGTAAATCCAGAGAAGCGCGCAAGGCACGGGAGGAAGACGGGAATGCCTGAGCTGTTGTTATGGTCAAGGCGCAATGAGCTGACATGTCAATGCAATGCATCGGACTATCAGTTCGGGCTCGTGCATTGAACCGTCATTTCAGCTTAGTACATCGTTGCTATCGGGCGTAACACGCCGTTGCTTCTGCACGTGCCTTGAGCCGCCATTTCCGACAGGTGTTTCCTTTCCGTGCCGGCTTCTTCACGTATTTACATCGTTACGCCTATCGGCCAGGGTGCAAACTCGTTCTGCCCGTAGCCGTGCAATTCGCTTTTTGTTCTATTGCCCGAAGCCGTCTCCAGAATCATGCGATAGATTTTTTCTCCCATGCTATCGACCGTTTCTTCGCCCGAGATAATCGTGCCACAGTTGATGTCGATATCTTCTTCCTGCCGCTGCCACAGGACATTGTTTGTGGCGAGCTTGAGTGAAGGCGAGGGGGTACAGCCGTAGGCAGAGCCACGACCCGTGGTAAAACAGATCAGATTGGCGCCCGATGCAACCTGGCCGGTAGCGGAAACCGGATCAAAGCCGGGAGAATCCATGAAGACCATGCCCTTGCTGGTTACCGGTTCGGCGTATCGATAGACGTCATTCAGATTGGTGGTGCCCGCCTTGGCCACTGCACCCAGGGATTTTTCAAGAATGGTGGTCAGACCGCCTGCCTTGTTACCTGCAGATGGATTATTGTTCATTTCGGCATCATTGCGTTTGCAATAGTCTTCCCACCATTTGATACGCGCAATCAGTTTCTCGCCCACCTCGCGGCTGACTGCGCGCTGTGTCAGAAGATGTTCGGCACCATATACTTCCGGAGTCTCCGAGAGAATGGCCGTACCACCGGCGCGAACAAGGCGGTCCACCGCGGCGCCCAATGCAGGGTTGGCTGATATGCCCGAATAGCCGTCAGACCCGCCACACTGCAAGCCGATGACAAGGTGAGAAGCCGATACGGGTGTCCGTTTCACATCATTGGCAGCGGCAAGCATGGATTTGACTATCTCGATACCTTTGGCCACGGTTTTCGCGGTGCCGCCGGTTTCCTGAATGGTGAAGGTCCGCAAGTTGACACCTTCTTTCAGATTGCCCGACCCAAGAATGGCGGGAATCTG
>JAFAGQ010000410.1 GCA_023422555.1 Pseudomonadota bacterium | reverse complement strand
CGTCACATTACAAGGTCGCCCTTCCACTGAACGGCTTTTACGGTATCTAAGCCAACCTAGTTTGGGTAGAAAGATACGGGCATTACCTTCATCAATTTTAAAGCCCTGCGGGAAACGAAATCCTGAGGCATCGCTGCGTTTTTTAAACCGCGGAAAAGAAGATCGCCTGGCAAAGAAATTTTTGTACGCCTTTTCCAGATCTTTGATGGCTTGCTGCAAAGCCTGGCTGGGAGCTTCTAACAACCATGGAAGCTCTTTCTTCCACGATGGCAGTAAATTGGCCAGTTTAACGTAGCTGAATTTATTAAACTTATCAGCCTCATACTAGGTCTTTTGCTGAGCTAAGGCTCGGTTAAACACGAAACGACAAGAACCAGCAAAGCGGCGCATTTGGCGCTGCTGCTGGCCATTGGGCATTAGTTCAAATTTGTATGCTTGGAGTCGCTTCATATGTACTGTATTTATATCCAGTCTCAAGTATAAAAGCAAGCAATACGGATATAGAAATGCTGCGCATTTCGCGTCTTACATCCCCGCCCCGAACGACGGGGGCTTTCGACGCAGTTGATAAAAAATGCCGGCTGACGCCGGCATTTTTAAGAGATATCAGTTTGTGTAAACGCTAACCGATCTGATTCCAGGCCCACAGACCCACGATCAGACCAAAGACAATTCGGTACCAGCCGAAAGGCCGATAGGACGCATTGGACAGGAATCGCATGAGTGCGCGTACCACCAGCAGCGCGCTGATATAGGCTGCCACAAATCCCAGCACCACCGCGAGCAGATTGCTGTTGGTGAGCTCGCCGCCATGTTTATACAGGCTAAGTACCGTGGCAGCGATCATGGTAGGCATGGCAAGGAAGAAGGAAAATTCGGTCGCTGTCTTGCGATGAATGCCGGCCATCATGCCTGAAATAATGGTGGAGCCGGATCGCGACGTTCCCGGAATCATGGCCAGGCATTGTGCAAATCCAACCACCAGCGCCTGCTTCCAGGTAATGTCTTCGAGGCGCTGCGTCTGATGTGCCAGTTCATGTTCCTGTAGTGTTGTGTGCTTGGCCATCGAAGGACGTCGTTCCACCCACAGCATGATCAGACCGCCAATCACAAGTGTGAATGCATACACCATGAATTTCCCATCCAGCAGCTGATTGATCTGATTGATCAGCAGCAGGCCAATAATGGCAGCCGGCAGAAAGGCGATGATCAGATTCATGGTAAAACGCTGTTCGGTTTTGTTGCCGGTGAACGTTCCCACAATAACCTCTCGCAGTCGCTGGCGGTAGATCCACATCACGGCCAGGATAGAGCCCAGCTGTATGACGATCTCATAAACCTTGAACTGGCCGGAGTCAAAACCGATCCAGTCGCCCACAATCAGCAAGTGAGCCGTACTGGAGATAGGAAGAAACTCGGTGATGCCCTCTACTACGCCAAGGAAAACGGCTTTAATCAGATACCACACTTGATCCATAACAGCTGACTCCAAACCGGCAGTAAATTTATTGCTTCAGTGACATAAGCATTTGGGTGAAAATCTTGGGACTGGCGGCCAGAACATTGCCTGTTTTCAGCCAGGTCTGTTCGCCTTCGAAGTCCCCGATCAGACCACCCGCCTCCAGAATCAGCAGGCTGCCCGCCGCCAGATCCCAGGGTTTCAGGTGCACGCCGCAGTAGCCATCGAAACGGCCGGCTGCCACGTAGGCCAGTTCAAGAACGGTTGCGCCCAGGCGGCGGAATCCGGAACATTCATCGACCAGACCATAAAACCGCTCTGCACCGGTACGGCTGGAGCCGGATACGGAAGGAAAACGCCCGGCAATCAGGGCATCAGTAAAGCGGGTGCGCGTGCCAACGCGAATGCGCCGGTCATTCAGGAACGCACCGCTGCCACGGGTGGCGGTAAACATTTCATTGCGTGCCGGGTCGTAGACGACGGCCTGCGTAACCACGCCTTTGTGCAACAGGGCAATGGACACGGCATAATTGGGAAAGCCATGGACAAAATTGGTTGTGCCATCCAGCGGATCGATAACCCATTGATATTCCGGCACTTCATTCTCTTTATCCTTGGGGCCGGGAATATGGCCGGACTCTTCTCCCAGGAAGGCATGGTCCGGATAGGCTTCGCGCAACACCTCGATGATCGCCTGTTCTGCGTTCCGATCGATTTCGGTAACATAATCGTTGGGTCCCTTGCGGGCAATCTGGACTTTGTCCAGATCGAGACTACCACGATTGATAATGGCGCCAGCACGGCGGGCGGCGCGTACGGCGATGGTGAGCATGGGTTGCATAACTGTCCAGACTTCGGTTGAGTAGTAAAATACGCATTTTAATGGTTTGTAAAGCAGACTTCTGCAAATCCATTCATTTCCATCCATATTCATGCCGCTAGAAGGAAGCCTATGTCACCGCTGCACAACCGGGTTCG
Source organism: Pseudomonadota bacterium (assembly GCA_023422555.1). GTDB lineage: Bacteria > Pseudomonadota > Gammaproteobacteria > Burkholderiales > Burkholderiaceae_B > Advenella. The sequence continues at coordinate 743 of JAFAGQ010000410.1, read as the reverse complement.
CTTTATTATGGTGTCGCCCACCCACCCCGGTAACGTGGGTTCTGCCGCCAGGGCTATCAAAAACATGGGTTTTGGCGAGCTTGTGCTGGTCAGTCCCCGGGATCCCGAGGTACTTCAAAGCGAAGAGGCAGTGGCGCTGGCCAGCGGGGCAACCGATATTCTGGAGACCGCGCGTATTGCGCCTGATCTGGACACCGCCCTGACTGGCATTACGCTGGCCTTTGCGCTGACCGCGCGTAGCCGCGACATGGGGCCTCCGTCGCTGGATATCCGCCAGACCGCCCAGCTATCGCGCACTCATCTTCACAACCATGCCGATACCCGTATTGCCATTGTGCTGGGTACCGAGCGCACCGGACTGGACAATGACGATATCAGTCGCTGTCATCGCATCTGTCATATTCCTGCCAACCCGCAATACAGCTCGCTGAACGTCTCTCAGGCACTGCTGCTGGCAGCCTGGGAGCTCAACTACGCCATGCAGTCACCTCCTGCACCGAAACATTTTGGCTCCGCTGCCGATAGCCATGTTGAGCACGATACTGCCCTGGATGCCTTGCTCAGCCATCCGACGGAGTCCGTCCCTTCCGCTGCCCCGCTTTCTTCAGCTACTGCAGAGGCGCGCGATTACGCCACCGCCGAAAAGGTGGAGGCATTCATCAATCATTGGGAAAGTGCGCTGATCGGGATTGATTTTCTGAATCCCAACCATCCGAAAAAGCTGATGCCGCGCATGCGCTATA
>JAFAGQ010000402.1 GCA_023422555.1 Pseudomonadota bacterium | reverse complement strand
ATACCTCAGACGGTACCGGTCTGCACCACATGATCTTCGAAGTGGTAGACAACGCGATCGACGAAGCGCTGGCAGGCTATTGCGATGACATCGTTGTGACCATTCACACCGACAACTCCATTTCCGTCACCGATAACGGTCGTGGTATTCCAACTGAAATACACCGCGGAGATGAATTCCATCGTAGCGCTGCTGAGATCGTGATGACAGAGCTTCACGCCGGTGGTAAGTTCGACCAGAACTCCTACAAGGTGTCCGGTGGTCTGCACGGCGTGGGTGTGTCCTGCGTTAACGCCCTGTCTGAATGGCTGCGTCTGACCATCCGTCGCGATGGTCACGTTCATCAAATGGAGTTCCGCCGCGGCGAGCGCGTTGAGCCACTGGCTATCGTCGGCTCAACAGATAAGACCGGTACTGAAGTTCGTTACCTGGCCGATGCGCAGATCTTCGAAAACATTGAATACCATTACGAGATTCTGTCCAAGCGTCTGCGCGAACTGTCATTCCTGAACAATGGTGTGAAAGTTCGTCTGATTGACGAGCGTCAGGGTAAAGAAGAAAACTTCGCTTTCTCTGGTGGCGTCAAAGGTTTTGTTGAATACATCAACCGCACAAAAACCGTACTGCATCCGAACGTCTTTGCCGTTTCTACCGAATCCAATGGCGATGGTCCAACCATCACGGTCGATGTGGCCATGCAATGGAATGACAGCTACGGCGAAAGCGTACTGTGCTTCACCAATAACATTCCGCAGCGCGATGGCGGTACCCACCTGACGGGTCTGCGCGCCGCAATGACACGTGTCATCAACAAATACATTGCCGACAACGAACTGGCCAAAAAAGCCAAAGTCGATACCACCGGTGATGACATGCGCGAAGGCCTGAGTTGCGTGCTCTCGGTGAAAGTGCCTGAGCCCAAATTCAGTTCTCAGACCAAGGAAAAACTCGTCTCCAGTGAAGTGCGTCCGGCGGTAGAAGAAGCCGTGACCCGTACGCTGGAAACCTGGCTGCTGGAAAATCCCGCGGATGCCAGGGCCATCTGCGCCAAAATCGTGGATGCCGCCAGAGCCCGTGAAGCCGCGCGACGCGCAAGGGAAATGACCCGTCGCAAGAGTGTGCTCGAAGGCGCTGGCCTGCCCGGCAAACTGGCCGACTGCCAGGAAAAGGATCCTGCCAAATCTGAAATCTACATTGTGGAGGGTGACTCTGCGGGCGGCTCGGCCAAACAAGGCCGCGATCGCAAGTTTCAGGCCATTCTGCCACTGCGCGGTAAAGTGCTGAACGTGGAAAAAGCCCGTTTTGACAAGCTCATTGCCAGCGAACAAATCACAACCTTGATTACCGCACTGGGCACCAGCATCGGTCCGGATTTCAATATCGAAAAACTGCGTTATCACCGCATCATCATCATGACCGATGCGGACGTTGACGGCGCGCACATCCGTACCCTGCTGCTGACGCTGCTGTATCGTCAGATGCCAGAGCTCGTAGAACGCGGTTATGTCTACATCGCCCAGCCTCCACTTTATAAGGTCAAATGGGGGCGCGAAGAACGTTACCTGAAAGACCAGGCTGAAGAAGCGCAATACATGATGCAGGTTGCATTGAAAGATGCCGGTCTGGAAGTAGGAGAGGGCGCAGAGCCGATTACCGGTGATGCGCTTGCCGAACTGGCACGCCAGTACGTGATCTCTGACAGCGTCATTCTTCGTCTGTCCAAAGTGATGGATGTAGAAGCGCTTTCAGCCATCGCTGAAGGCGTGGTTCTGAATCTGGACAACGATGCCTCTGCCACCGCTTCTGCGCAGCAATTGCAGGCAGCGCTGCAGGATCCGGCCAATCCTCAGTCGGTGACTGTCACTGCGGAGTTCGATCAGGAAACAGAAAAATATCGCCTCGTTCTGCGCCGCATGCATCATGGCAATATCAAGGTCACTGTTTTCGACAGCCGCTTTGTGGAAGGCACAGACTATGGCGTCATGTCTCGCGCGGCCCACACCTTCAACGGTCTGGTCGGCAAAGGCGCACGCGTCTATCGTGGCGAAGGCGACAAACGCAAGGAACAGTATGTGAGCGACTTCCGCGAAGCCATCCAATGGCTGCGCAGCGAAGCCGATCGCGTGGTCAGCAAACAGCGCTACAAAGGTCTGGGTGAGATGAACCCCGATCAGCTGTGGGAAACCACCATGGACCCATCCGTTCGTCGCCTGCTGCGCGTACAGATCGAAGATGCGATCGCCGCCGATGAAATGTTCACAACGCTCATGGGCGATCAGGTTGAACCTCGTCGTGAGTTTATCGAGAGAAATGCGCTGATGGCGGGGAATCTGGACGTGTAGAGGTGTCGATTCTCATAATTAGTGAATAGGTCTCACAATTAATGAAAATGCATTCTCACAATTAGTGAAATAATCTGTAGCGATACAGATCGGCAAACAGGCTCTCGTTTTATCAACGGAGCCTGTTTTCTTTTGGTGCCGGTTTTCACGGATTGCCAACGATCTTCGCTTGGCAAATGCGCTTCGACGTCCGGTATCCCTTAAATTTGCGCCAGCCCACCGTCAACGAAGACTTCGCTGCCTGTCATAAAGCTGCTCTCGTCAGAAGCCAGGAATAAGGCGACAGCGGCGATCTCATCCGAATCTCCAATGCGTCCAAGCGGCGCTTCCTGAGCGAAATTGGACAGCAAACTCTCTTTTCTCCCCGAGCTCTCCAGTACATTAAACAGCCCTGGCGTTGCTGTGGAGCCCGGAGAGAGCACATTTACGCGGATCCCCGTTCCTTGCAGATCCAGCGCCCAGCTTCTGGCAAAGTTACGAATTGCCGCTTTCGAAGCACTGTAAACGCTAAATGCCGGTGTGCCCATTGAGCCGGTTGTCGAGCCGGTCAGAATAATCGAACCGCCGTGCGACATGAGCGGCAGCGCCTTCTGTACAGTAAACAGCGTCCCTTTTACGTTAACGTTAAACGTATTCTCATACGATTCCTCGGTAATCGCTCCAAGCGCCTGAAGCTCACCCAAGCCCGCGTTAGCGAAAAGGATGTCAACTTTCCCTTTCACTTGCCGGATGTGAGAAAAAATACGTTCCAGATCGTTCGGCTTTGATACATCGCCCTGAATCGCAAGCGCTTCATGACCGATCAGCGTAATGGCTTCATCAAGCGCTGTCTTACGGCGACCTATGATCACCACCTGCGCGCCTTCCTGGGCAAAGCGCCTGGCCGTAGCCAGACCTATACCGCTATTTCCGCCGGTAATCACCGCTATTTTTCCTGCTAACCTACTCATAACGTACTCCTCAACATTAGAAGGTCATAGCATATACAGCATTAAATAATTAGTATAGTATGCACCTTTTGGTAAGTACCTGGCGGATGAGAATTTATATGCCAAATCAAAAATTCAACTGCGGTCTGGAAGCGTCATTGGCGGTACTAAGCGGGAAGTGGAAACCGCTGATACTGTTTTACCTTGCCCATGAGATACATCGTTACGGGCAGCTGAGGCGCGCCATTGGAAAAGTCAGTGACAAGGTATTGATTCAACAGCTGAAAGAGCTTCAGCAGGATGGCGTGGTTGAACGCACCGACTACGGCGAAATTCCGCCCAAGGTTGAGTATTCCTTAACAGCTTTCGGCGACTCGCTGGCCC
>JAFAGQ010000363.1 GCA_023422555.1 Pseudomonadota bacterium | reverse complement strand
GACGGCTAGATAAAGTATTATAGTAATAATTCATCGTAATTCTTATCAAATAGCATTTAATGTCATTAATCCTGCTGCTAATTCTCCCTTTTCTGGGCAGTATCCTTGTCGGATTTCTGCCCGATAGTGCACGCGCGCCGGAGTGCTGGCTTGCGGGACTGATTGCTGCTGTCGGTGCCTTGATTACGTTGTCTTTTCTGCCGGACGTACTGCACGGCAATATGGTTACCGAAACCCTCCATTGGGTACCCTCCTATAAGCTGAATCTGGTTCTGCGAATGGATGGCTACTCGTGGATGTTTGCCATGCTGGTAACGGTCATGGGCGCGCTGGTGGTGCTGTACTCACGTTACTACATGTCGCCCCGCGATCCGGTCACCCGATTCTATGCCTTCTTTCTCGCCTTCATGGGCTCGATGCTCGGCGTTGTGCTTTCCGGCAATATTATCCAGTTGGTGATCTTCTGGGAGATGACCAGTCTGTCGTCCTTCATGCTCATTGCCTACTGGAACCATCGCCAGGATGCCAAGCGCGGCGCGAGAATGGCTCTGACGATTACCGCTGCCGGTGGATTCTGCCTGCTTGCTGCCATGCTGATGATCGGGCATGTCGTGGGCAGCTATGATCTGTCAGTCGTGCTGGCTTCAGGCGATACGCTGCGAGAGCATCCCTGGTATATGACAATCATTGTGCTGTTCGCCCTGGGCGCACTCACCAAAAGCGCACAATTCCCGTTTCATTTCTGGCTGCCCAATGCCATGGCGGCACCTACGCCGGTGTCGGCATATCTGCATTCAGCTACCATGGTCAAAGCGGGTGTTTTCATTCTGGCGCGTTTCTGGCCCGTGTTGTCGGGCACGCCAGAGTGGTTCTGGCTGATCGGCATGGCCGGTCTGTGTTCGCTGTTCCTGGGAGCATTTGCCGCCACATTCCAGCGGGACATGAAGGCTGTACTGGCCTATTCGACCATCAGTCATCTGGGTCTGATCACGCTGCTGCTGGGCCTTAATAGCCAGCTGGCCCTGATTGCGGCGCTGTTTCACATGGTCAATCACGCCACCTTCAAGGCCTCCCTTTTCATGGCCACGGGTATTGTCGATCACGAAACAGGAACACGCGATCTGGAATTGCTGTCAGGGCTGCGCAAGGCCATGCCCATCACTGCAACGCTGGCGATGGTGGCAGCGGCCGCCATGGCGGGTGTTCCGTTGCTTAACGGTTTTATCTCCAAAGAAATGTTTTTCGCAGAGGTGCTCAACATTCCGGATTATCTGGAAGTTGCCACCTGGTTGCCCGTGTTTGCTGTTCTGGCCAGCGCATTCAGTGTGGCCTATTCTCTGCGCCTGATTGTTCAGGTCTTTTTCGGACCGAAAGCCACCGATCTGCCCAGTGAACCACATGAGCCTCCGCGCTGGATGCTCGTGCCGAGTGCTATCCTGGTACTGCTTTGTCTGCTGATTGGCATCATGCCAAATACGTTTATCGGACCGGTGCTGTCTGCCGCGGCCCATTCCATACTGGGCATCACGCTGCCTGAATACAGCCTTGCCCTCTGGCATGGCTTCAACCTGCCGCTCATCATGAGTCTGATTGCCATGGGTGGCGGCATTCTGCTGATGCTTGTTCTGCGCCCTCTGCAGAAACGGGCGCCGGGACAGACGCCCTTGCTTTACCGTTTTGACGGACGCGTCTTCTTTGATATTCTGATGAATCTGCTGGACACGCTGGCCTATCAGGGCATGAATCTGTTTTCCACGCGACGTCTGCAGCCGCAAATTCTGTGGATTGTCGTCATTACAGTCGTTGTTACCGTTATGCCCCTGCTGCTGTTTGAGGCATGGCCCGCGCTGGTGATTCGCAATATCGATCTGCCCTTTACTCTGCTCTGGATTATTGGTACCTGCTGTGCCGTGGGTGCTGCCTACCAGGCCAAATACAACCGTTTTCGCTCCCTGGTTCTGCTGGGCGGCGCGGGTCTGTGCTGTTGCCTGACCTTTCTGTGGCTGTCCGCGCCCGATCTGGCGCTCACCCAGCTGGTAGTGGAAATCGTTACCACGGTACTGCTGCTGTTGGGATTGCGTTGGCTGCCTCGACGCATTTCAACAGAACCCGCAACCAATACAGGCAGGGCCAGAATTCGCCGGGTTCGCGATATGGTAATCGCCGCGCTGGGCGGTGCCGGCATGTGCCTGTTGACCTATCTGCAGTTATCGCGCCCAAGACCTGATGGCGTGTCATCGTTTTATCTTGAAAAATCCCTGCCCGAAGGTGGCGGCAGCAATGTTGTGAACGTGTTGCTGGTGGATTTTCGTGGCTTTGATACTTACGGAGAAATTACGGTTCTCAGTATTGTCGCGCTCACGGTTTACGCCCTGCTGCGACGCTTCAGGCCTCCACGGGAGAGCCTGAAGGCGCTTGAAGACCGTCGGTTCCGACAAAGCGGCGATACGGCCAATGTGGATGAAGATGCGCAGCTTCCTCGAGGCACGATGCTGGTTCCGACTGTCATCGCGCGTTTCGTCATGCCGATCTCGACACTCATTGCCCTGTTTTTCCTGCTGCGCGGTCACAATCTGCCCGGCGGGGGATTCGTCGCCGGACTGATCTTCGCTGCCGCCGTGATTTTGCAGTATATGATGGGTGGCATCCGCTGGGTCGAAGATCGTTCACGTATCTTCCCACAGTACTGGATTGCTGCCGGACTCATGATGGCCGGTACCGCAGGCATCGCGGCATGGCTGCCCGGTCTGCCCTTCCTGTCGGCATTGGCGACAGATCTGGATCTGGGCCCCTTAGGCCATCTGCATCTGTCCAGTGTCTTGCTTTTTGATCTGGGCGTATTTGCCGTTGTTGTGGGCTCCACCCTATTTATGCTGGTCGCGCTGAGTCACCAGTCGCTGCGTTTCTACAAAAAAACCTCAGCGGATCCTTCCGCAGATACTTCATCGGATGATAAAACCCCTGATGATCAGGATCGCGCCGGCACAACGGCATCAGCTGCGACGGATGAAGCCGCTGACGCGTTGAAGACTGAACTGCCGCCAAAACCTCAGGGAGCGACATAATGGAACTGATTCTTTCTATCGCCATCGGAATCATGGTCGGATCAGGTATCTGGCTACTGCTGCGTCCGCGAACCTATCAGGTCATTATTGGCCTCACGCTGATTTCGTACGCCGTTAATCTGTTTATTTTCGCGACAGGCAAACTGACAACGGGCGCACCACCCATCCTGAAGGATGGCGTGGCTGCCAATCTGGCAAATTATGCCGATCCGGTACCGCAAGCGCTCGTGCTGACCGCGATTGTGATCGGCTTTGCCACAACTGCCTTGTTTCTGGTGGTGATTCTGGCGCTGCGCGGTCTGTCCAATACCGACCATGTTGATGGAGCGGAATCGTAATGGGCAGCCTGATGTATCATCTTCCGATCCTGCCCATCGTTATCCCGATGGTGGTCGGAGCGTTCATGCTTGCCCTGAGGGACAATTACCGCACCCTGGGAGTACTGATTGGTGTGGGTTCCGTCATCCTGCAGTTCTGCGTGGCAGTTACCCTGTTCGGTATTACGACAGCGAGGATTCCGAACGACTACGAAAGCCACATCATGGTTTACCTGCTTGGAAACTGGCGCGCGCCCTTCGGGATCGTGCTGGTTGCCGATCAGCTCAGTGCCATCATGCTGATGCTGACGTCGGTGCTGGGGCTGTGTTCGCTTTTGTATTCCACAGCACTGTGGGATCGCGCCGGTGTATTTTTTCACCCGTTGTTTCAGTTTATTCTCATGGGACTGAACGGCGCTTTTCTGACTGGCGACCTCTTTAACCTGTTTGTCTTCTTTGAAATCTTTCTGGCCGCGTCTTATGGTCTGGCGCTGCATGGCTCGGGTATTGCCAGGGTTGCCGCAGGCCTGCATTATGTGACGGTCAATCTGATCGCCTCGTTCCTTCTGCTCATCGCCATTTCGGTACTTTACGGAATAACCGGGACGCTGAATATGGCCGATCTTGGTCTCCGCGCAGCGACACTCTCCGGAGATGATCGTCGCCTGTTCGAAGCAGCGTGTGCTGTGCTCGGCGTGGCGTTTCTGATCAAGGCAGGCGCCTGGCCATTGAACTTCTGGCTGACAAGCGCCTATTCCGCCGCAGTGGCACCGGTCGCCGCGCTCTTTGCGATCATGAGCAAAGTGGGTATATATGCCCTCCTGCGTATTGGATCTCTGCTTTTGCCAACGGGCGCACCTGCCGCGTTCAGTGGCGACTGGATGTACGTGATTGGACTGGCAACCCTGCTGTTCGGTACGCTCGGCATTTTGTCGGAAAAGAACAGCGGACGACTGGTGGGTTACTGCATCATTATGTCGTCCGGTACACTCCTGACCGCGCTTGGCATGCCAAGTGTGATACTGACGGGGCCATCACTGTTTTACATGCTCAGTTCCGTACTGGTGACCAGTGCCTTCTTCTATCTCATTGAACTGGTCAAACGTACAGAATCTTTTGGCGGCAACGTGCTGGCAGTCAGTCTGGAAGCATTCAGCGCAGAAGATCAGGATACCTCCGATTACTCCGGGACGGTTGTCGGCAAGCCCATCCCGTTTGCGCTGGCTTTTCTGGGATTGGCCTTTTTTATCTGTGCACTCGTTATTGCAGGTATGCCTCCCTTTTCGGGTTTCGTCGCCAAATTTGCCCTGCTCTCCAAGGCGCTGGATCTCTCGGAAAATGATGCCAACGCCACAGCAAGCGTGTGGCTGTTTATTATCGCAATGCTGATCTCTGGTATGGCAACTGTCATCGCGCTGGGCCGCGCTGGTATTCGCATGTTCTGGACCAGTGAGCAGCTCAAACCACCGGTACTGAGCCGGCGCGAAGCGTTTCCGATCACCCTGTTGCTGCTGCTCACCATTTCCCTGACGGTGTTTGCCGGACCGGTCATGGATCAGCTCTCAATCACGGCCAAACAGCTGGATGACCCGGGAACCTATATGAAGGCAGTGCTCAATCATGAGGCTGCGGCCATGTCCTCTCATGGAGGCAAATGATGAAATCAATGTTTTCCTGGCTGCCCATGACGCTTTTTCTGGCAGTCATCTGGATATTACTTGCGGACGTGCCGCTGGGTCCGGGAACCGTTGTCTTCGGATTGATCGCCTCGCTGATTATTGTGCTGATGTCGCGACGCCTGCGCCCTTTTCTGGCGAAGCCTCGCAAAATTGGCGTCATACTGAAACTTGCGGCCAGAGTATTGAAGGATACGTTCGATTCCAATGTCATGACATTGCGTATCATCATGCGTCAGTCCAAAGCGCCGACTAAAGCCGGATTTATCACGGTACCGCTGACTCTGCGCGATCCGCATGGTCTGGCCATGCTGGCTTCCATCATCAACTATGCCCCCGGCACCTTATGGGCCGGCTACGCCGAATCGGGCGACTTTGTAGAGCTGCATATACTGGATATGCATGCCGAGCCAGACTGGGCCGCATACATTATTGATCGTTATGAAACGCCTTTGAGGGAGATATTCGAGTAATGGAAACGCTTCTGATCTGGTCCTGCTATTTCACACTTTTCTGCTTTGCCCTGGCTGGTGTGATTATTAGCCATCCGCTCTTTACGGGTCCGACACCTCAGGACCGGGTACTTGGCATTGATGCCCTGTACCTGATCGGCATGATGATCGCACTGACTTTGGGCATGCTTTATCGCACTTCCTGGTATTTCGATATCGCCATGCTGATCAGTCTTTTCGGTTTTCTGAGCACGGCTGCGATGGCACGCTTTCTGCTGCGCGGCGAGGTTATTGAACCATGATGAGCGAGTTGTCCCCTCTCATTGTCATACCCGCTTCCATTCTGATGGTGGCCAGCGGCCTGCTTGTACTTGCGGCCAGCATAGGTATTGTGCGAGTTCGCAGTTTTCTTCAGCGCACTCACTTTCAGGCAATTATCTATTCGCTCTCGCTCTGGTGTCTGCTGCTCGCGTCGTTACTGCTGACGTTCAGCCTGAAAGATCGCACGTTTCTGCACGAAGTGCTGATTGGTGTGTTTATTTTCATATCCTCTCCGATCAGCAGTGTTTTGCTGGTGCGTTCCTATGTGCTTCGCGAGGAACGTGCGCGGCCCGCATCGGATGCACAATCGACTCAGAATGCAGCTGTCGCTGCAGACTCAGTGGAAGAAAGCGAAGCAATTGCCGCCAGTGATGTTAAAGACATTGAGGCAGAACTGGAATCGCCCGGCGACGATCCCGGAGAGCAGACTGAAGATTCTGCAACAGATCGTCCTGCTGAGGAGGTCAGTCCTGAAGAAACCGCTGCGGATGAAGCTGAGCGTACCGACACTTCTCGTAAAGAAAGTTCAGCTGATAAAGAGGCCAATGCGCAAGCCTCCGGTGAGGAAAATACTGGAGAGAAAAATGCTGGAGATAAAAATACTGGTGCCTCAAAGACACCACGCAGGTAACCGACAGAATTGAAGTGCCGGGCGTAGGGCCTATTGAAAGCCCCCTCCGATCAGACGTCCTGTGGCTCCGTCCATTCCTCTACAAACAATTTATAGTCAGGACGTTTTTTGGGAGGAACCGGCATTTTGGGCGTGCCCAGTGCAATGAACCCCAGGAACCGATAATCCAGGGCATCAAAACCCAGTCCGGACTGAAATTCATCGATATAGGTCGCAATACCGGTGCTCCAGAAGGCACCATAGCCCAGCATGTGCGCGGCGTTCAGAATATTGGTTACTGCGGCGCCCGTTGCCAGCATTCGCTCGCTTTCGCTGATGGCTGTATTACCGTAGTCGATATGGCACGCAACCGCGATAATCATGGGCACTTCGCTCAACCATGCCCTTGTGGCCTCTTCTTTCTTGGGATTGAAGGGCGTATCACTTTGCTGACGCAGGCCAATGGAAAAATCTGCGAATTTCCGGATTGCCTCGCCACGAATGATTTTGAAGCGCCAGGGTTGCAGTCCGCCGTGATCGGGTGCAGACATGGCTGACTGAAGGATCTTTGCCAGATCTTCGTCGTTTGGGGCTGGTGAAGTGACCAGCTTCATGGAAGTGCGGGAAAGCAGAAAATCGATGGGTTGAGTCATGAATTTATTACCTGATTAACGATCAGGAATATGATAGCCCAGCCCGCACCAGAATGGGTCGAAGACCCTGATGACAAGGGAAGATTTCAGGCCCAGGCAGTATGGACTGAGGAAAATGACACTCGCAATTGCGTAGTGCCACTATCCTCAAATGCGCAGCAGCGCTATCCTCAGGTACGCAACAGTGCCTTCATATCACGAACCGCTTTTTCCCAGCCGTCGAAAATGGCCTGGGCCACAATCGCGTGTCCGATATTGAGCTCTGAAATGCCACCCAGTGCGACGATATCCTGCACATTCTCATAGTGCAGACCGTGACCGGCGTTTACCTTGAGTCCCTGACGCAATCCTTCGGCGATCGCTCGTCGAATCCGCTCTAGTTCGGCAAGCCGGGCATCGCCCTGCGCCTCTGCATAAGAACCTGTGTGCAGTTCAATGACGCCCGCACCGGCTTCAACCGACGCGCGGATCTGCTCCTCATCAGGATCGATGAACAATGAAACGCGAGCGTTAGCATCATGCAGTTTTCGGACCGCCTGACTTACCGCAACAAAATGGGTTTTGACGTCCAGACCGCCTTCGGTCGTCAGTTCCTGACGCTTCTCTGGCACCAGACAGACGTCATGCGGGCGTACCTGACAGGCGATATCCAGCATTTCTTCGGTCACCGCACACTCGAGATTCATGCGAGTCTGGAGCAACGGTCTCAGAGTAAAGACATCTTTGTCCTGAATGTGGCGTCGGTCTTCACGCAGGTGCAGCGTAATGGCATCGGCCCCGGCCTGCTCGGCCAGCAATGCTGCGCGGATCGGATCGGGATACTCGCTGCCACGCTGCTGCCGCAGCGTAGCCACATGATCAATATTTACACCAAGATCAATCATGATACGTCCTGCGTTATTGCGGATTGGAAGGAGCAACCTGGGTGGCGGAATTTGACACTGGCGTGGTCGCAGGCGCTTCCGGGTTCGCGCGCATGACGGTATCACGGGTCCAGCCACCGCCCAGCGCTTTGTACAGTTCAACCCTGTTCAGAAGCGAACCGAGTCCGGCCTGAACAAAGCTCTGCTGTACGGTAAACAGGTTGATCTGGGCAGTCTGCACCTGCAGGAAGCTGTCTATACCATTTTTATAGCGCAGGTCAGCCAGATTGAGCGACTCATAGGCTGATTTCTGTTGTTCACGAAGTGCCTGCAATTGCGTACCGTAGGTTGCTTCACCTGCCAGCGCGTCAGCCACTTCACGGAACGCAGTCTGAATGGTTTTTTCATACTGCGCAACCGCGATATCCTTGCGCACTTCGGTCAGCTCAAGATTGTTACGCAGACGACCTGCAGTGAAGATAGGCAGCGAAATTGCCGGACTGAATGTCCAGGAACCCTGACCACCAGCGAAGAGCGAACCCAGAGTCGGGCTGGCCGTACCAATCAGACCCGTAAGGGAAATGCTTGGGAAAAAGGCTGCCCTGGCCGCACCGATATTGGCATTGGCCGCCAGCAGGTCATGCTCGGCAGCAATAATATCGGGACGACGAGTCAGCAAATCAGATGGCAGTCCGGCTGGAATTTTGGCCATCAGCACATCCCCTGCAAAGGGGCTGGGTGGCGGCAGGTTGGCGGGCAGTGGCGCACCGATAATCAGCTGCATCGCATTGCGCGCCTGCTGTTCGCTGCGATCCAGTTCGGCAGATGTCGCACGGGCAGCATCCAGAGAGGTTTTTGCCTGGTTGACATCAAGTGCGGACGCAACACCGCCACGAAAACGTGTCTGAACCAGATCATACGTGGCCTGACGCGATTTCAGTGTTTTTGCTACCAGCTCATTCTGTTGCTGAGCGGCCCGCAGATTATAGTAGGCCGTGGCAAGCTGACCAATCAGGTTGATCTGAGCAGTTTTACGCCCTTCTACTGTAGCCAGATAAGACTGGAACGCCGCTTCTGACAGATTGCGTTGCTTGCCGAAGAAGTCCAGCTCAAAATCGGTAATACCGATTCCGGAAGTAAAGCTTCGTGTCACCGCTGGGCTATCGGGTCCGGCCATGCGCATATTCGGGGGCATACGCTGAGCCTGTTCCTGCGCCGTTGCACCAATTTGCGGGAACTGATCACTGCGCGTAATGCCATATTGCGCACGTGCTTCGTCGACACGTTTAACGGCAATGCGCATATCGCGGTTGTTTTCCAGCGCCAGTGAAATCAGCGCTTTCAGACGAGGTTCGTGGAAAAACTGCTCCCATCCCAGATCTGCCGCACTTGCCTGCGCAACGCCGTTCTGTCCTGGATAGCTGCCAGGTATCGGCGCATCAGGGCGCTGATAATCGGGTGCCAGTGAACACCCGGCCAGCAGCACGGCCATAAAAACAGCAGATAAGCGGGGCAATGAACGTTGTGACCCATGCATGATTATTCGTTTCCTTTTGAAGGTGATCCGTCGCGACGATTTTCTGCGTCCCTGTCGGTCATATCATCTGCCTCAGCCACATCTGTGTAGATGTGTTGAGATTCTTTTTCGGCTTCCGTGGCTTTTTCATGTTCGTCTGCCTGACGACCCAGCAACCGCGGCTTGACTTTAAAGAAAGTCATCACGACCACAAAGAACGTTGGCACAAACAGCACAGCGAATGGAGTCGCTGCAAGCATACCACCAAACACGCCATAACCCACGGCCTGCTGACTCGCAGCACCTTCGGCGCTGGCGAGCATCAGAGGAATAACGCCCATGATGAACGCAAAGGAAGTCATCAGAATCGGGCGGAACCGCAGGCGTGCCGCTTCAAGAGTCGATTCCACCAGCCCCTTGCCGGAGGCGTAGGCATCCTTGGCAAATTCCACAATCAGAATCGCGTTCTTCGCCGACAGACCAATCACCGTGATCATACCCACCTGGAAGTAGATGTCATTCGACATCCCGACCAGTGACACCAGACCGACGGTCCCGAGCATACCCAGCGGCACAATCAGAACAGCAGACAGCGGAATCCACCAGCTTTCATACAGTGCGGCAAGCACCAGGAACACCACAGCAAATGCCAGTCCCAGCATGATAGGCGCCTGATTACCAGCCTGGACTTCCTGATAGGACAGACCACTCCACTCATAGCCGATACCAGAAGGCAGCTGACCGATCAGTTTCACAATTTCATCCATCGCCTCGCCGTTGGCGTAACCGGGATTGGCTTCGCCCTGGATCGTGATGGAGTCATAACTGTTGTAGCGCTGTACTTGTGTCTGACCCTGTATCCAGCTTAAATTGACAAACGAAGACAGAGGAACCAGATCACCATTGCTGTTGTGAACCCGTAATTTCAGGATGTCGTCTGGGGCCATGCGCTGCTCTGCTTCGGCCTGAATCCAGACGTTCTGCATCCAGCCCTGGTTCGGAAACTGACCCAGATAACTGTTACCCACCGTTCCGGACAGCACACTGCCGACCTCAGACATATTGACGCCAAGCGCGTAGGCTTTTACGCGGTCAACAGTCACCTTCAGCTGAGGGCCGGGGCCCAGGCCGGAGATCCGCACCTGAGACAGAATCTTGCTCTGTCCGGCCAGCTGAATCAACTGATTGGCTGCGGCGCGCAACTGATCCTGACCCATGCCACCACGATCCTGCAGTCTCAGGTCAAAGCCAGTCGCCGTACCGAGAGACGGGATAGACGGCGGCACAATGGACAGCACCATCGCATCCGGAATACCAAACAGCAGCTGTCCTGTTGCACGACCTGCCACCGACATGGCGCTATGTTCCGCGCCCTTTCTGTCTTCAAATTTCTTGAATGGCGTAAAGGCAATAGCTGCATTCAGACCAGAACCATTGAAGCTGAAACCCTGAACGGTAATGATATTTTCCAGCTCAGGCTGCTTCATGTAATAGTCTTCAACCTGCTTGATGACTTCCTGAGTGCGTTTAGCAGAGACACCTGCGGGCAGCTCGATATTGGTCACCGCATAGCCCTGATCTTCTGTCGGCAGGAAGGAACTGGGCAGACGCAAATACAGGAATCCCAGAAGAATGACCAGCGCCAGATAGATGAACATCATTCGTCCACCGCGTTTGATCAGTCCTCCAACCAGGCCGGTGTAGTTGTTCGTGATTTTGGCGAACGTACGGTTAAACCAGCCGAAGAAACCTTTCTTTTCATGATGGCCTTTGGGCACCGGCTTGAGCAGCGTTGCACACATGGCTGGTGTAAAGGTCAGCGCCAGGAACGCCGAGAAGCCAATGGAAATAATCATGGCCGCTGCAAACTGACGATAAATGACCCCTGCAGACCCGCTCATGAAGAACAGCGGCGCAAACACCACCATCAGCACGAGCGTGATACCCACAATCGCACCAAAAATCTGCGGCATGGCCTTGAGCGTGGCTTCCTTGGGCTGCAGCCCCTCTTCGGCCATAATCCGCTCCACGTTCTCTACCACCACAATCGCATCATCCACCAGAATACCAATGGCGAGCACCATGGCGAACATGGTCAGCGTATTGATCGAGTAGCCCATGTAGAGCAGCGTTGCCATCGTCCCCATCAGTGCGACCGGAACAACAATGGCTGGAATCAGCGTGTATCGGATATTCTGCAGGAACAGGAACATCACGACAAACACCAGCAGCATGGCTTCAACCAGCGTGTGCACAACCTGATTGATGGAGGCGCTCACATACGGTGCCGTGTTGTATGGAATGGTGTACTCAATGTTGGACGGGAAGTAGCGAGAAAGACTCTCCATCTCGGCTTTAACCAGATTGGCCGTTTCCAGCGCGTTGGCATTAGGTGCCAGCGACACCGCAAACGCTGCGGACGTCTGACCGTTCAGACGCGAACCAAACTGGTAAGAATCGGCACCGACCTCGATTCGCGCAACGTCACGTAGTCTGACAGTGGAACCGCCTGTGGTGGCGCGCAGCACGATATCGCCAAACTCCTTGACGGTACTGAGCTGTCCGTTAACAAGAACAGTGGCACTGGTGGCCTGATCATCCGGTGTTGGTGGTGAGCCCAGCGTACCACCGGTGATTTGCGCATTCTGGGTCTGCAATGCAGACTTGATATCACTGGTGGTGAGTCCGTAAGAGGTCATTTTGTCGGAGTTCACCCAGATCCGCATGGCGCGCGGTGACGCAAAGAGCTGGAATTCACCAACACCCTTGATACGCGAAATGGAGTTCTGAATGTTCCGTGTAATGTAGTCACCCAGACCTGCATCATCCAGTGATCCGTCTTTCGAGGTAAGCGAAACGACCATCAGGAAGCCTGCCGTACTTTTGGAGTACGTAATACCCTGCTGAGTAACGGCCTGAGGCAGTTTGGAATTCACACTCGCGATACGGTTCTGCACATCCACCTGGGCCAGATCAGGATCGACACCTGGCTCAAAGGTCACGTCGATCTTGGCCGAGCCGTAGGCGTCACTGGTAGAGGCGTAGTAAAGCATGCCTTCGGCACCATTGAGCTCATTCTCGATCAGGCTGGTAACCGAACGGGCAACTTCTTCCGCACCGGCACCAGGATAGGTTGCACGCACGGTAATGGTCGGAGGTGCCACTTCAGGATACTGCGAGATTGCCATATTCGGAATCGAGACGACCCCTGCGAAGAATATGATAATCGCAATAACCCAGGCGAAAATCGGCCGGTTAATGAAAAAATTTGACATGTTTTATACTCACTGTGCCGGCTTGTCGCCCTGCTGTTCAGGCTTGCTTTCCTGTGAAGAGGCGTTGTCTGTCTTTTCTGCAGACTGTTCAGAGGCTGGTTTTTGCTCCGCTGCCTGCCCTGTCTGCTGACCATTGCCATTGGCTGATTTGTCTTTTTTCCATGGCTGGGGTTTCACGGGAGCACCCGGACGGATTTTCTGGAAGCCCTCAACAATGACCTCGTCGCCCGCTTTCAGTCCTTTAGTGATGATTGTGTCTGTTTTGACATCTCCACCACTGGTGACTGGCTGGGCAGCCACTTTGCCATCGCGTACAACCATCACGGTGCTCAGACCGTCAGTTGAACGCTGAATTGCCTGACGCGGAACCAGCAATGCTTTCTCATCTTTGCCCTGCTCAAGTTTCACGTTTACATACATGCCCGGCAGGAGCAGTTTGTCTGTATTGGGAAACGTGGCACGCAACGTAACCTGACCTGTTGACGGTTCTACGCTGACGCCGGTAAAGAGCAATTTGCCATTCTCGGGGTATTCGCTGCCGTCTTCCAGCTCCAGCTGGACCTGAGCTGTGTTTTCATCGACTTTGGTCAGTTGACCGTCGGCCAATGCCTTGCGCAGGCGATACAGTTCCGAGGTTGACTGTGTGAAGTCCACATAAACCGGATCCAGCTGCTGCACATTGGCCAGCACGGTTGCCTCGGTACCACTTACCAGGGCACCTTCTGTCACAAGCGCGCGACCGATGATTCCGTCAATTGGCGATTCAACATCGGTGTAGGACAGATTGATCTTTGCCGCATCGAGTGCCGCTTTTGCAGATGCAATGGTCGCATCAGCCTGATTCGCCTGGGCGCGGGCATCGTCATATTCCTGGCGGCTGACCGCGTTGGATTTGACCAGAGTGGAATACCGATTTGCCAGCTGGCGTGCGCTGCCTGCCGTTGCCTTGGCCTGATTAAGTGCGGCTTCCGCCTGCGCGGCCTGGGCTTTATAGGTTGCAGGATCAATGCGGAAAAGGATCTGACCCTTTTTCACTTCTCTGCCCTGCTCGAATTCGATTTTCTGAACAATCCCATTGACCCGCGCACGAACCTGGGCATCACGAACCGCACTGACGCGGCCAGGCAGGCTGGTGAAAATGGTAGTAGGCGTTTCAACGACCTTGATGGTACTTACCGGTGTGGGAGGCGGACCTTTCTGAGCGCCAGCCTGCTCGTCTTGTTTGCCGCAAGCACCAAGGGCAACCAGGCTCGACAGCAAAATGGATGCAGCATAGCGCTTATGTGAAAAAAGTCTGTTTGTCATTGACTGGGTAACCTTGAGAGCGAGGACAGATACGGACGTACCGCGGATTGAATGATTTTAGAAAGAAGATTATAACCAGAAAATAATTGCCTAAGCAAATAAATTTTAGTGTTAACCCTAGGGAATG
>JAFAGQ010000356.1 GCA_023422555.1 Pseudomonadota bacterium | reverse complement strand
TGCCCGAAATGGAGCCATATAACGTGTCTTCGATAATCGGCTGGCTCAGGGTAAAGCTGCCGCTGCGTTTTGAACGACTGCCAAACTCGCCGGAAATGGCGGCTCTTGGCGTGTTGTCCATGGGCTGGGTATGAATCGAAACCACCCCGGCCTCGGCGTTGCGCCC
This sequence comes from Pseudomonadota bacterium, assembly GCA_023422555.1. Lineage (GTDB taxonomy): Bacteria > Pseudomonadota > Gammaproteobacteria > Burkholderiales > Burkholderiaceae_B > Advenella. The sequence goes on along the minus strand of JAFAGQ010000356.1, from coordinate 6,183 downwards.
GTAGAGTGTGGATTGGGGACCGCGCAGCACTTCAATACGGTCAATATCCAGAAAACTGTTTTCAAAGCCTTGTGCGGTCAGCGTGGGGACCCCATCCACAAGCATCAGCACAGAGGTGGAAAAGGTATTGAAATTTGCGGTCAGTCCGCGCATGACCGGCGAGTTCAGGCCGGACTGTCCAAAGGGCTGAAACGACAGGCCGGGTACGCGACCCTCGAGCTCTTCCATGCGCTGTATGCCAGCCTGTTCAATATCCAGTCCATCCAGGACGGCAACACTGGCCGGCACCTTCTCCAGGGACTGGCTGACTTTTTCTGCGGTGACGGTGATGGGCGCAAGGCGGGCTGGCTGTTCTTCCTGTGACTGCCCGATGGTCAGAGTGGTTTGATTGGCTTCGGCGTTTTGTGCGCAGGCCGGTACGTATACCGACCATCCCGTTAGCGCGGCCAGGGCCAGTGTGCGGACCCCGCAACAATACATTTCTTTTTTTTCCATAATACGCATAAACAATTAACGTTCCAGTGACTGTTGTCATCAGATTGAAATTGTAGGTTTTAAATAAGAATGAGTCTTATTTAATGCGTATGAATTTCGGAGTATTTCGTATGCTATTGTCGGGAAGACAGCCGGAGAAGGGTCTTGCGGCCGCCGGTGAATGGGGTCACCGGCTTGTGCCGTTATATGTTGACGTTAATGCGCCGTGATGATTACAGCAGAACCAGGCTCAGCAGCCATATTGTAATCATGCCGACCACACCCTGAATCAGGGTCGCAACAGTCTGTGCGTAATAGGCGGTGGATACGCGCATGCGACTGAACTGGGTCACCACCCAGAAGAAGCTGTCGTTTGCGTGTGAGACGGTCATGCCGCCGGCGCCGATGGCCATCACCGTCAGGACACGTCCCATCTCACTGTCCAGACCCAGCTGACCCAGCATGGGGGCGACCAGAGCCGACGTGGTCACCAGCGCGACCGTTGTGGACCCCTGAGCGGTTTTCAGAGCGGCCGAAACAATGAAGGGCATGAACAGGCCGATACCCATTGCTGACAGGGTTGTACCAATATAATCGCCCAGCGGTGTGACTTTCAGAATGGCGCCGAAAGCGCCGCCTGCGCCGGTGATCAGCAGAATGGGTGCTGCGCTGGTCAGGCCTTCAGCCACATAATCATGAAACTGCTGGCGTTTGCCATTACCCTTGAGAAGGAACATAGCCGAGATCATGCCTGCGAGCAGAGCAACCACAGGGTGTCCCAGGAACAGCAGAATGTTGGCAAGCATGCCTTCGCCCAGCGGTTTGCTGGGAAAGGCGACAACAGAGCCGATGCAGATCAGAATGATGGGCAGGAAGATAGGCGTGAACGCCTGTGTCGCGCTGGGCAGCACGCCGTATTCCTCGCGGGTTTTCATCAGGCCCTGATTGGGTGCGCTGGAAACGACGGGCGCTTCCAGTTCAATGTCCTTTTTCAGAAAGATGTTGGCCCAAAGCAGGCCGGCCAGTGCCGTGACGGCCGCAACAACCAGACCTACCAGAATCACCAGTCCCAGATTGTCGCCCAGTCCCAGATTGCCGGCGGCCGCTATGGGTCCGGGTGTGGGTGGCACAAACGTATGCGTGGCGTACAGCCCTGTTGCCAGCGCAACACTCATGGCGATGAGCGACACATTCATGCGTTTGGCAATGGCTTCTTTCAGGGAATTCAGAATCACATAACCTGAGTCGCAGAATACCGGGATGGAGACCAGATAGCCGATCACGGACATGGTCAGCGTCGGGAAACGGTTGCCCAGCATTTTGATGATGGTGTCCGCCATGGTAATGGCTGCGCCGGTTTTTTCCAGAATGACGCCGATAATGGTACCCAGGACAATCACAATCCCGATACTGCCCATGATGCCGCCAAAGCCTGTGGTGATGTGCTTGACGATATCCAGCAGTGGAACCTGATACATGAAGCCGCCGATAAAGGCGGCCGCAAGCAGGGCAAGAAATGGATGAAGTTTGAGTTTGGTTGTTGCCACAACGATAAGTGCAATCAGTATGGCAAGAATGACGACCAGGTACATGTCAGTAGTCCTAATTCAGTGTCGATGGGAGGCGGAAATAAAATATTGCTGATGATCGGGGCGATTGTATCTTAAAAATTCCTGAACGCGCCTCAGAATGGAGTCGGAATATTTCGTTTGGCATAAGAGGGCAAGTGCCATAAGTCATAATCCATTGCGCACCAATCGTTGACCATCAGCCATCAGCCATCAGCCCACAACCCTCAACCCTCAACCCTCAACCCTCAACCCTCAACTAGCAGACTCTTGTCCATTGCGCCGTTTCTTTTCCAAGAAAAAATAAACAGGCTTTAGAAAAAGTCGCTTGCTCCGGGTCAGTCAAATCTTCAGAATAGGCCTTAACTTTGGAGCAGGAAAATCATGACAGATGGAATAAAGAGTGAGAACGTCGGGCAGCTGCAGCTGATCCTTGGCATGGCAATGTCCGGCACGATCGGGCTGTTCGTTGTGTGGTCAGGACAGAATCCTTTTAATGTTGGATTCTGGCGCTGCCTGATTGGCGGGCTGTGTCTGCTTGCTTTTTGCTTTGCCAAAGGTTATCTGAACCTGCGCCACGTATCACGAATGCAATGGTTTCTTCTTGCTGCCAGTGGGGTGGTGCTGGTGCTGAACTGGGCGGCATTGTTCGCTTCGTATATGCATGCAGGTATTGGCGTGGGCACCGTGATTTACAACACTCAGCCGTTTTTTCTGTTGCTGGCAGGTCCCCTGCTGTTTGGCGAACGCATTACGCCCAGGCAGGTGATGCTGGCCGTGCTGGCTTTTGGTGGTGTAGTGCTGATCGTACTGCCGGCACTCATGGGCATTGAAGTCGATCTGCTTTTTCTGCAGGGTGCCGGTTTTGCACTGCTGGCGGCACTGCTTTATTCCGGGCTGACTGTCACCACCAAGAAACTCAAGGGAATCAAACCGCACGTGGTGGCCATGTGCCAGCTGGGTGTCGGTCTGGTCTTTCTTGCGCCGATCATGGCGTTCGACCAGATGCCGCAAACGTCGTTGCAGTGGGCCTGCGTTGTCACCATGGGCGTGTTTCACACATTTCTGATGTACATCCTGATCTATTCAGCCTATCAGACGTTGCCGGTCAGCAAGATTGCCATCCTGTCTTATGTGTATCCCGTCGTTGCTGTCATTGCAGATTATTTTGCCTTCGGCCATCAGCTGGGCGGCTGGCAATGGCTGGGTATCGTCATGATCCTGGTGGCCGGAGTGGCCAATGCGCGTAACACAACAGTGAAGATGCCAGTGGCGGCGCCGGCCGCGACTCGCAAATGCGCGGATGTTCATAGTTGAAATAATTCAGGTGGGTCAGGTCGGAAAATTATCTTTCAGAAAAGCCGGGTGACTGGGGATGCTGGCGCAGCTGGAAGCTGGCGGCTTCCTGCAGCAACCAGGTCCGAAATTTTTGTGCACCTTCGGACAGCCCCGCAAGGGACGGGCCCAGAAGGTAGTAACCCAGTTCCGATCGCAGCATGGTGGGATCCAGGGGAATCAGTCTGCCGTCTGTCATGAAGGGTTCCAGCAGAACCAGTCTGCCCAGCAGCATGCCCTGATGGGCCAGCGCTGCATCAACGGATAGTCCTGAATCAGTGTACGTGATCCGGTATTCGGGCAGTGAGGCCTGGGGCGCTTTTGCATGCAGCCACTCGCGCCAGGTCACATCCTGATCATCTCCGCCCAGCATGCCCCGGTCGGCAATCAGCGGCAGACGTTCAAATTCGCCGGATTCGATTAACGGCGCCCACGCGGGATATTGCCTTGGGGTGCACACGGCCTGATGGACTTCCTTCATCAGCGTATCGCAAAGTGGGGTTTCGTAATTCCCTTTGCCATAGCGGATTGCCAGGTCCAGATCATCGAAAGTGAAATCGATCAGTGTCGGCGAACTGTCAATGTCCAGCCTAACGGTCGGATGCTGGCGAAAGAAGCCAGGCAGCCGCGGATTGAGCCAGAAGCGCGCAAATGAAGGCAGCACGCTGACCCGGACCAGCAAGGGATCGCGCGGGTGATGAAAAGAGCCGGCAAGCAGATCGAAGCCCTGCGAAAGTCTGGGCAAGGCCTCTTTGCCGTAGGGCGTCAGTACCAGTCCGCTGCGCGATTGAATGATGACGCGCTGTCCCAGGTAATGCTCCAGTTGCTTGATTTGCTGACTGATGGCCGACGGCGTGACGTGCAGCTCCCTGGCGGCCAGCGCCATGGATTTGAGTCTCGCTGTGGCCTCGAAGGCCTTGAGACTGTTCAAAGGAGGTAGCGGCTGGCGGGTTTTCAAGAGACAAATCTGAGTGAATGGTGAAAGGGCGGTTACCTGCATACATTGTATGGGCAAGTGTCGTTAATGACGTCTGCAATTGGACAAATCAGCAAACCTGTTGCGTAAAGCTTACGCCATTCACCAGAAAAAATGCCCCGGTCCAGTACTGAACCGAGGCATTTGAAGGTGTGGCCGGATGGATAAAAACCGATCTGGCTTCTCTACCAATACGTTACTGACCGTTTACACCGCGTTTTTGAAGTCGCGATCGGCACGATCGAAGTTCTCGACGACGGACTGTGCAGGCGCTTTGGTTATCAGCGACACAATCACAATCGTAATCATGCCGGCAATAAAGCCAGGAACAATCTCATACAGTTCGCTGCCGCTGTACTGTTTCCATAGAACGACGACCAGTGCGCCCACAATCATACCTGCCAGCGCGCCAGCAGCGTTCATGCGACGCCAGAAGACGGACAGGATAATAACAGGTCCGAATGCTGCGCCGAAGCCGGCCCATGCATAGGCCACCAGACCAAGAACCCGGCTGTCGGGATCGGACGCGATCCAGATGGCAACCAGAGAGATCACAAGAACCATCACACGACCAATCCATACCAGTTCTTTCTGGGATGCAAGAGGACGAATAAAACCTTTATAAAAGTCTTCTGTAATAGCGCTGGAGCAAACCAGCAACTGGCAGCTGAGGGTACTCATGACGGCGGCCAGAATTGCAGAAAGAATCACACCTGCAATCCAGGGATTGAACAGGATCTGTGCCAGTTCAATAAAAATCCGTTCACTGTTTTTGGTGACTTCACCAGCCTGTTCAGGATGCAGTTGAAACCATGCAATACCGAAATAGCCGACAGCAACGGCACCGGCCAGGCAGAGTATCATCCAGGTCATACCGATACGACGTGCTTTCTTCAGGCTTTTAACGGAGTCGGCAGCCATGAAGCGAGCCAGAATATGTGGCTGACCAAAATAGCCCAGACCCCACGCAGCAGCACTCACAATGGCAATGAAGCTGCCACCTGAAATCAGGCTGGAGTAATTTTTGCCTGCCGCAGCGGCAGCCTGATCCATGGTAGCCATAACCGAAGACATATCCCCCAGACCGATCAGCACCATGATGGGTGTCAGGATCAGGGCGAAGAACATGAGTGAGGCCTGAATGGTATCGGTCCAGCTCACCGCCAGGAAGCCGCCGATAAAGGTGTAGATAATGGTGGCACCTGCGCCCAGCCACATGGCAGTGGTGTAGTCGACATGAAAGAGGCTTTCAAACAGTCGGGCACCGGCCACAATGCCAGAGGCACAATAGATGGTGAAGAAGAACAGAATAATGGCTGCAGCAACCACTTTCATGATGATGCTGCCTGCGCCAAAGCGATGGTGAAAATACTCAGGCAGCGTAAGCGCATTGTTGTTGTATTCAGTGTGCATGCGCAATCTGCCTGACACCAGCAGCCAGTTGAAATACGCGCCAACGGTGAGACCGATGGCAATCCATGCTTCGGAAAGGCCGGCCAGATAAATGGCGCCGGGCAATCCCATCAGCAGCCAGCCGGACATATCGGATGCCCCGGCAGACAGCGCAGTCACAAAACTGCCCAGGCTGCGACCACCAAGAATGTAATCGTCAAAATTACGTGTTGAAAAGTATGCGATAAATCCGACGGCGAGTACCACGATCAGATATATGGCGAACGTGATGACCATTGGGTTAATGTCACTCATTCCTCGTTCCCTGTTTTTCGTGAGTTGAAAGCCCGGATTGTACGGAAAACGCAAGACGGTGAATATCAGGGTTAACTCTTAATGATCCAGGTTAACTTTATGATTTTATGAATATATTATTTT
>JAFAGQ010000270.1 GCA_023422555.1 Pseudomonadota bacterium | reverse complement strand
AGCCTGATGGCATTCAGGCCGCTAACGTATTAACATACAAGGAAATTTGCTGACAAGTCGCCGGGTTCTGACATACAATTTAGCGCTTATGCATATCCGTATCCACAAGGAAAGTCCGAATGTCTTTGAGACAGCCTAGTTCAATGAAAAAGAAGGCGATACCGGCTCTGGTCGCCATGCTCCTCCTTCCGCAAGCATCTTTCGCATTTGCGCCCTTTGTGGTGCAGGACATCCAGGTTAAAGGATTACGCAGTACCGATCCTTCCACGCTGTTCAATTACGTACCAGCGCGTGTCGGCAAACAGTTTACCGAAGCGCAGGCCACAGATTCAGTCAAAAGACTGTATGCCACAGGCCTGTTCAATGACGTGGATATCTCCACGCGTAACAATATCGTTTATGTGAATGTTGTTGAGCGTCCGGTCATTACTTCCGTCACATTTGACGGCATGAAGGCATTTGACAGCAAGACCATTACCGAATCGCTGCAGGGCGTGGGTTTCGGGGCAGGACGCGCCTACGACGAAGCGCTGCTTGAGCGCGCCCGCAACGAAATCAAGTCCCAGTATGTTGCCAAGGGACATTACGGTACCGAAGTCAACTCTTCCATTACACCGTTGCCAAACAACCGTGTAGGCATCAATTTCACGGTACAGGAAAGCGGAATTTCCCGCATCCGGGACATTCATTTTGTTGGTAACGAGGCCTTTTCTGAAGGTACCCTGCGTGACCAGATGGACATGACGACACCAGGCTATATGACCTGGTACACAGGGTCAGACAAGTATTCCCGTGAGAAGCTGGACAAAGATACCGAATCAATCCGCAAGTATTATATGGATCGCGGCTATCTGGACTTCAATATGGATGCACCGCAGGTCAATATTACGCCTGATCGTGAAGACATCAACATCAACCTGACGGTGAACGAAGGGAAGCCTTACAAGCTGCGCAAGGTGCAGCTGGCTGGCAACCTGATGGGGCTGAACAACGAACTGCAGGCACTCATCAAGCCGAAAGTCGGTGAAACTTATAGCGAATCCCGCGCCAAAGAGACCACAGATGCCATCAAGAGTTATCTGGGCGGACTCGGTTACGCCTTTGCCAACGTTAACGCCAACCCAGTTCCCGACAAGGAAACACAGGAAGCTGATCTGACATTCTTCGTGGACCCGGGCCGTCGCGTCTATGTCAACCGCATCAATATTGGCGGCAACACACGCACACGTGATGAGGTCATTCGCCGCGAAATGCGTCAACAGGAAGCCGGCTGGTATGACGAAACTCGTCTGTCACAGTCCAAAGACCGTATCAATCGTCTGGGCTATTTCAACTCTGTCGATGTTACGCAAATGCCTGTACAGGGTACCGACGATCAGGTTGACGTCAATGTAGACGTCAAGGAAAAACCAACCGGTCTGATCAATCTGGGTGTGGGCTACGGTACGTCCGACAAGCTGTCATTTACTGCCGGAATCAGCCAGGAGAACGTTTTCGGCTCAGGTACTGACCTGGGACTGCAACTGAACACCAGCAAACGTTATCGTAATATCAGCCTGACGCACACCGATCCGTACTGGACAACCAGTGGCATCAGCCGTACGACATCGCTCTACTATCGCACAGAGCGTCCGCTGAATTACAACGTAGAGCAGGACGAAGACTCCTATCGCACCCGTACCATTGGTCTGGGCATGAACTTTGGTGTGCCCATTTCCGAGAACGATCGCATCATTATGGGTGCGACCTTTGAAAACAGTAACATCAAGCTGCCAAGTACAGATTCCGGTTACCTGATTCCGCAGGCATACCGTGATTTTGTTGACGACTATGGCAGGTCAACCAATACGCTTCTGCTCAATCTGGGATGGCGCAAAGACACCCGTGACAACGCACTGGCCCCGACTCGCGGTTATCTGAGTTCGGTTTCCGGCACACTGGGTGTGGGCGATCTGAAATACTATATGCTTAGCGGCCAGCAGCAGTATTATCTGCCCCTGGGCAAAGACTACACACTGGCGTTCAATCTGAGTGCAGACTACGGTCGTTCGCTCTCCAAAGACAAACCATTTCCGGTGATCAAGAATATCTATGCCGGTGGTATTGGCTCTGTTCGCGGTTACGAGGGTGCCTCTCTCGGTCCGCGTGACCTGGTCAGTGGCGATTATCTGGGCGGTTCGACACGGGTCGTTGGTAACGTACAGTTATATCTTCCTTTCCCGGGTACGCATAACGACCGTACATTGCGCTGGTTTGTTTTTGCCGATGCTGGTAAGGTGGGCACTACAGGCAAAGCAACGTGCACTATCGGTAACGATAATGAAGGTGGTCTGGTTGAGGATCCTTGCGGATGGCGGTATTCGACTGGTGTAGGTCTGTCCTGGCAGTCTCCGCTGGGTCCACTGGAGATTTCCTACGCGCATCCGATTCGTCCAAAACCGGGTGATAACAAACAGAAATTCCAGTTCCAGATTGGTACATCGTTCTGATTTTTTTGTCACGCGTATTCCGCTGTAACATATCTGCACCCGCTTGTCGCGGGAATGCAGATGCCAGCGGCCGGTTTTTAACGCTATAATCAATTTTTTCTCTGAAGGTTAATGTATATGAGTTTTAGCTTGGCAAACACGAAGTTCAATAAACGCACAATTGCCCAGTTGCTTGTGGCTTCTGTGCTCGGCGTTTCTGCA
>JAFAGQ010000246.1 GCA_023422555.1 Pseudomonadota bacterium | reverse complement strand
TGCAGAAAGCGCTGCTCAGAAAAGGCTATGACATTGGCGAACCTGACGGTCTGATCGGCAGCAAAACCCGTGATGCCATCAAGACGGAGCAAAGCAGACTGGGAATGAATCCGGACGGCCGTGCAGGACAAAAAATACTGCGCGCCCTGCAATAAAAACTTGCATATCAAAATAAATGCTGATATAGTTTCATGCTTCGTTGAATTACACTTTTTCGCGCTTTGAATTTCAGAGACGCTGGAATCGAAATCAGCGAAGTACTGAACATGGAAATGGCTCTTTAGCTCAGTCGGTTAGAGCGACGGAATCATAATCCGCAGGTCCCCCGTTCGAATCGGGGAAGAGCCACCATAATCCATTTCAGTATATTTAGTAAAATCAAGCACTTAGGCCGCCTCGCACGCGGCCTTTTTGTTTTCTACGATCGTGTTGTCTGCCAATCTTGACAAAAACATGACACCATTTGCATGCTCAGCAGAATGACCCGCGTTCAAATGAGCGTACATTTTCACCATTTCCAAGTTCTCCCATCCTCCCATTTCCTTGAGCACAGCTACCACTACCCAGTGGCCGACCCGGAAGCTTCAGATTGACTGGTTTTAAGTGTGCGAAGCCGTCTTTTGGATCAAAGGTATCTGGATCCGCTGCAATACCTCGGTTGATTTCAGCATCTTCTTCGGAAGAAGGAATGATGGTTTTAGAATTAAGTTTTGCCATAGCGTTTTACCTCTCTTGAATTGGCTTTTCTCAGACTGATGATACGTATCGCGTCACCTCGAAAAGTAAATACTGCGCAGTAAATTCTGTTTTCAATATGCGCATACCTGATAGATTACCTAAATATATAAGTAATTGGCGTAGAATCCAAACAGTGTCGGATCGCTATCCTGACCTCTGATCTGCCCTTCCGGGAGCAGATGGAACTTAATGAACTCCCACTGTGTGACCCCCGAATTCGACGGCTCCTCCGAGAAATTTTGAGGTTCAACAAGCCCTCATCACAGATAAGGAACATCGTATGAAGAAGGTATTTATTGTCGGCGGCTCGGGCAAAATTGCCCGTCACCTTGCAAAGCAGTTGAGGTCTCGCGGCTACGCGCCGCAGTCCTTGCACCGGCATGCCGAACAGGCCGAGGAACTCAAGGCCCTGGGTGCCGCACCCGTATCTGGCGATCTGCTGAAACTCAGTGTGACTGAGCTTGCCGAACTGATGTCGGGCAGCGAGATCGTGGTGTTCTCGGCGGGCGCGGGCGGCAAAGGTGGCCCCGAAATGACAAATGCAATCGATGGCCGGGGTCTTGAGCTCGCGGTTACCGCCGCACAAAAGGCTGGCATTCAACGCTTCCTGCTGGTATCTGCCTTTCCCGAGGCGGGCCGCGGCAAGCAGATTTCGGCTACATTTGAGAATTACATGGCAGTAAAGAAACGGGCAGACGTCCACCTGGCCGAAACCAATATGGACTGGGTCATCTTGCGGCCAGGCACATTACTCGATGCACCGGGTACCGGCAAGGTACACGCGGGGCTGGCGATCCCCTATGGGGAAGTGCCGCGTGAGGATGTCGCGGCCACCTTGGCAGAGATCATCGATCGTCCACAAGTGAACCGTGTGATTATTGAACTGACCGGAGGCGATACGCCGGTGGAACAGGCGATTCAGCAGATGGCGGCTGACTAAGAAACTTACGCGAAATCAGCACTGAAAAAAGAGACTCAATGAGGATTGAGTGAAGACAAAGACGCCCCGCCTGAACAAATCACGGCCCAGGCGAGGCGGCGCAGCCCAAGAGATAGGATTTGCTTTCGTACTGCGCCCGACTATTCTATCGAAGCTGTCAATATTGGTAATAACCCTGAATTTTCAGTACCGCTCCGACGTAACGTATTTGTCATACCAGACTGACCGGCTGACCTGAAAAATAACGGTTGATATTGTCAAATGCAATAGAAAAATAGTTCTCGTAATTGTCACGTTCGACATACCCAAGATGCGGCGTACATAATACATTTGGCATATCAGCCAGGGGATTGTGCACTACCGGTTCATGATCGTAGACATCAATTGCTGCGTATCCTGGCCGTCCCTTTTTGAGCGCATGCTCCAGGGCCCCGGGCTCAATCAGCTCGGACCGGCTTGTGTTGACAAGTAGCGCGTGTTCGCCCATTTGCAGCAGATCCGCTTTTTTGACGATGCCACGGCTTTGATCGCCAAGTCGAATGTGCAAAGTGACAATGTCGCTTTCGGAAAAAAATGCTTCGCGCGATGGCGCCACTTCAAACCCGTGGGCGCTTGCGCGCGCGGTAGACTGTTCTCCGCCCCATACCCGGACATGCATGCCAAAGGCCTGACCGTAACGGGCGACCTGTTCTCCTATACGACCGTAACTCCAGATACCCAGTCGATGACCGCGCAGTTGCTGGCCCAGACTTCCCTGCCATAAACCTTTTTTCATGCGATTGGCTTCATCCACGATGTGACGTCGGCTGGCCAGTATCAATGCCCAGGTCAGTTCGGCTGTTGCCGCACCTGAACCCTGTCCTTCTGCAACGGCAATACCGAACTTGCGACAGGCGTCCAAATCAAGATGGCTGGAAACCTTGCCAATCTGACTGATGAGTTTCAGTCGCGGCAGCCGACTCAGAACGTCTTCGCCAAGCCGGGTTCGTTCACGGGTCAATACCAGCGCATCCGCATCCTGAAAACGTTTGACCAGTTCCTCCGGATCATTACAACTGTCATTGTAAACAGTGATATCATGGTCTTTCATGCTGGCAAAGCAATCAAGATCGCGTACACAGTTCTGGAAGTCCTCGGGAATAATAATGTGCATGATCAGCTCATTTCGTTCAAGGTTCAAAAATCCGCAGCGCGCAGAAACATGCTTTGAATTCTATCGGACAAACACGATGCCTGAACTGATGTCATTCCATGCAGTGGAATTGCGAACGCCGACGCAGATCGGAATTCCACCTGCGCTGACCACTGCGGGGTGATTAGTTCGACAGTAATCAACAGGATCGACCCAACAACACAGGTCCAAGCGATCAGGCTGAAAGCTGCCTGTCATTTCAGAGATTCGTTGGAAACACAATTGTGATTTCCAGACCGGGCTGCGCATCACCAAAGCTTAGCGTTCCGTCATGCATAGCAACGATGGCCATGACGCTTTTCAGTCCCAGACCAAAGCCGGTAGCATTGGGATCAAGCTGATAAAAATGTCTGCCCACTTTGTCATATTCCTGGCTGGGAATGCCCGGACCATCATCCCGGACCACGACGCACAGTTGCGTGTCATCGCCGCTCACATTTACCCAGACGTGCTGATTCGTATATTTGAGCGCATTGTCCACCAGATTGGCCAGCATACTGGCCAGCAGGTCTGCGTCACCCAGCAGACGGCATTCACCCTGAATAGACAGGAACAAGTCGCGCTGCCTGTCTTCAGCAAACGGGCTGTACAGGTCGATCACATCTTCAGCAATATTTGAAAAATTGCAAATGTGAAACTTTTGTCTGTACACCCCCGCTTCAATCTCGGAAATCTGCAACAGTTTCTCAAAAAGCTGGTTCAGATGCCCGATCTCCCTGACTGCAAAGTGCGTAGCTTCAAGCACTTCTTCCGCGCTGTGTCCTGGCCGCTGTACGGTACGTAATCGACTCAGGATGCGAGTCAACGGAGTACGAAGATTATGCGCGATAGTGTCGGAAACATGACGAACGCCGCTCATCAGCCCTTCTATCCTGTCGAGCATATGATTGATTTCATGACTCAGATGATAAAACTCATCCTGAATCTCAGAAAGCGGAATTCGGGATGACAACTGTCCGCTACTGATCTTCGTGGCGGTCTTATGTATGGTGCCCACGCGGAAATCGAGTTCCCGCCTGAAGATGAAGGTGCCGACAATGACCAGCATGAGCGCAACAAAAAGCGTGACCAGGCAGGCCTGTCCGATAAGCGATATCGTTTTATTGATATCTTCCAGATCCATCCCGACCACAAGCGTGCTGCCATCTGAAAGGGACACGATTTTCAGTCTTGCCATGAGAGGGATGCCATTTTTCATGACCTGAGTCTCGGCAATCTCTGAAAAACGTGACGTGGGTGCCGCATCCAGATTGCCGATGACTTTTTCGTGCGCCTGATTGAGCAGAATGTAAAGTTCACGGTCCGAATCCACATCATCAGACAAGGTGAACGCCAGCGAACGTATAAGCCGGTCAGAACCACCGATTTCAAAATCAGTGGCCAGTCTGTGCGTTGACGAGGCAATCTGTCGCTGTAATTGCGAATGCAATGCACCCACGACCTGCAGATAGATGAACGCCATCAAAACCAGAATGGAGAAAATCGCCAGCAGGCCGTAGTTGAACGTCAGGCGAAAGGAGATTGAACTCCAGATACGGTCCAGGGACCGCAAGCCCCGGCCTATCATATTGGCGTCATGGTCTGGCCTTCCGGTGCAGCCTGTTCTGAAAGCATATACCCCTCACCCCAAACTGTGTGAATAAGAGGGATCTGGTGCCCGCTATCAATCTTGCGGCGCAGACGACTGATCTGCACGTCGATCACATTTGACTGAGGATCGAATCTGAAATCCCACACAGCCTCAAGCAGCATCGTCCGGGTGACCACATTTCCCGCATTCTGCATCATGTGAACAAGCAGTCGATACTCGCGCGGCTGCAGGCTGATTGGTTTGCCTGCCCGTTCCACCTTGCGGTTAATCAGGTCCAGTTTGAGATCTGCGACCTGCAAGTGTCTGACTGTGTCGTCTGTACCCGCGCGCCGGATAAGGGCTTCGATGCGAGCGACAAGCTCGGAAAAGGCAAATGGTTTTGTCAGATAATCATCACCACCGGATTTGAGACCACGCACCCGTTCATCGACACCCGACAAGGCACTCAGAACAAGCACCGGTGTTTTATTGCCCAATGACCTGAGCGTGGAAAGAATCGAAAGCCCATCGATATTACCTGGCAGCATCCGGTCCAGAATAATGATATCCCACTTTTGCTCAGAGGCGCGGCGCATGCCATCGGCACCGTTTCCACACACAATGGCGTGATGCCGCAATTCACTCAATCCGTTCGCTATATACCGCGCGTTTTCATAATCATCTTCGATGACCAAACAGTGCCACATGGGCAAGTCTCCCCTTTTACTGACTCTATTGCGTCAGTGATTGCAACATTATCTCATGCGCCTGTCTTCGCGCTGCCGCAGTAGGCGAACGCGTCCGCTCTGCTTTCATTCGGCAGAAATCCAAATATACATTTTAATTCAAATGCAATCATGACAAAACGGTAATGTTTTCGTCATGCCATCTGTCATACGTGTCTCTTTACAATCTTTCGGCTACAGACCTGCAATTTTTTTGGAGACGAAAAGGTACATGTTATGCAAATAAAAAATCAACAGGACTTCTGGTCCGGCCTGATGTTTATGGCCGTTGGCGCAGGGTTTTCCATATTTTCCTATAGCTACGATATGGGCACGCCGGGCCGCATGGGCCCGGGTTATTTTCCTTTCTGGCTGGGCATCTGCATGGCCATCCTCGGTGCCGTTGTCTTCTTGCTCTCAATGCGTGGTGAACCACAGGAAGACACCGAAGTCGGCAAATTCGACTGGGATATTCTTTTCATGATTATCGGCAGCATCTGTCTTTACGGGCTTATGCTGGACCATCTGGGTCTGTACATTGCTACACCGTTGCTGGTTATTTTCTGCAGCCTGGCAAGTCACGAATTCAGTCTGGGTATTGCAGTTGGCAATGCCATTTTCCTGACCGTTTTTTCATGGCTGGCTTTCGTCAAAGGTCTGGGACTGATTTTCCCCTTGTGGCCCGAACCCTTTGGTGAGTGGAGCATGCTTGCCAAAATTCTGATCCCTGTAGGCATTGTTATTGCAGTTGTCATGCTGGTGCGCCGGATCAAAGGAAAATAAATATCATGGAATTATTTGAACATTTGATGCTTGGATTTTCGGT
>JAFAGQ010000110.1 GCA_023422555.1 Pseudomonadota bacterium | reverse complement strand
AATTCTCCTGACGAAGCACTGTTTGAGTTAGCAGCGCACGGGGAATGCGTTGCGATGGTGTTTCAAATACAAGGAGAAATTCATGAAATTGAATCGTCTGGCGCTGGCTTTTTTAGTGGCGTTTACCGCTGCAGCCACCTGTAGTCCTGCTATGGGAAAAACCGCAGGTGTCACATCTGCAGCCGTATCCGATGCCGGCAAAACGACATCGGCAGCCGAGGCATTGCCGGTTGAAGAAGCCGTGCGGGTAGCACCACCCATGGTGCCACCACCAATCACACGTAAACATCCGGCCAAAGTGATTGTGAAGATGGAGACCGTGGAAAAGGTCATGAAAATGGCCGACGGTGTGCAATATATGTACTGGACATTTGATGGTTCTGTACCTGGCACTTTCATTCGCGTTCGGGAAGGCGATCAGGTGGAGTTTCATCTGTCAAACCATCCCAGTTCAAAAATGCCGCACAACATTGACCTGCACGGCGTGACAGGTCCCGGTGGTGGTGCAGCTTCCTCCCTGACCGCACCCGGTCACACGTCAACTTTCAGCTTTAAGGCATTGAATCCCGGACTGTATATCTATCACTGCGCAACATCGCCTGTGGGTATGCATATTGCAAACGGGATGTATGGTCTGATTCTGGTTGAACCCAAAGAGGGTCTGCCAAAAGTCGACCGCGAATACTATGTGGTACAAGGCGATTTCTACACGAAAGGTGATTATGGTCAGCCTGGCCTGCAGCCTTTCGATATGAAGAAGGCCATCAACGAACATCCCGACTATGTCGTATTTAACGGATCCGTTGGTTCACTCACTGGCGACAACTCCCTGAAAGCCAAAGTAGGCGAGACCGTCAGGCTGTTTGTTGGTAATGGCGGCCCCAATCTGGTGTCTTCCTTCCATGTGATCGGTGAAATTTTCGACAAGGTCTATGTGGAAGGCGGCAAGCTTGAGAACAATAATATTCAGACCACTCTGGTTCCTGCGGGCGGTTCGGCCATGGTCGAATTCAAACTGGAAGTACCGGGTAATCTGGTGCTGGTTGACCACTCCATTTTCCGCGCATTCAACAAGGGCGCGCTGGGCACGATTGCCGTCAGTGGAGATCCGAATCCAGAGGTTTACAGTGGTAAACAGAAAGACAGCGTTTATCTGCCAGAGGGTTCAGCCATCCAGACAGTGAACACAGGCAAGGCACCTGCGCAAGTGATCGCCTCATCCAAAGAGGAACAGATCCAGTTCGGCAAGCGCGTTTACGAGGCTAACTGCCAGGCTTGTCACCAGGCTGACGGAGCGGGTATTGCGGCAGCATTCCCACCCCTGGCTGGTTCAGACTTCCTGAATGAGAATCCGAAACGGGCTGCGAATATTATTACGCACGGCCTGTCCGGTCCGGTCACTGTGAACGGTAA
The DNA here is from genome assembly GCA_023422555.1 of Pseudomonadota bacterium. GTDB lineage: Bacteria > Pseudomonadota > Gammaproteobacteria > Burkholderiales > Burkholderiaceae_B > Advenella. Next base: position 10,759 of record JAFAGQ010000110.1, on the reverse strand, counting down.
CAAGTTCAATGGTGTGATGCCGGCCATGATGCTGAATGATCAGGACGTGGCCAACGTCGTGACCTTTCTGTTGAACAGCTGGGACAACAAAGGCGGTTCGATCTCGGCAGAGGATGTTGCTGCCGAGCGTAAAGCGCCACCATTTCAGTCTGTGAACGGAGCGCATTGATGCACAGAAAATCGGCTGTCTTTTTGATTGCCGGTGCGGCCTGTCTGCTTGCGTTGCCAAATGTGATATTGGCAGAAAACGCAGAGGCAGGTCGCGATGCGCAAGGCGATAGGGAGAAAGCGTATCGGGAGGAAGGCACGCCGGAAAAGATGTCAGATATGATCCGCCTTCCCGGCGGAGAATACCGGCCACTCATTTCTGACAGCAGTACCCCCAAGACGCTGGTCAAACCCTTTCGTCTGGACGCAACGCCTGTGACCAACCGGGATTTTGCCCGGTTCGTTGCAGCTCACCCGCAATGGTCACCAAACAACATCCTGCCGATGTTTGCCGAGCCGCGTTATCTGCAAGCCTGGCGCGAAGCGACAAGCATTACACCACAACAGATTGAAGACCCCCAAAAGCCGGTGGTGAATGTGTCCTGGTTTGCAGCCAGAGCCTATTGTGCCGCTCAGGGCAAGCGTTTGCCGACGACGGCCGAGTGGGAGTTCGCCGGTCGTGCTTCAGCTACTAAAGTTGACGCCAGCAGGGATACCGATTTCGTTCAGCATATTCTGGCCTGGTATGCGCAGCCTGCCAGCGCGACACTGCCGGCCGTCATGCAATCACGTCCCAATTATTGGGGTGTTTATGATATGCATGGTGTGATTTGGGAGTGGACGCAGGACTTCAATCGAACCGAGGTGCCGCGCGATCAGCAATCCAATCTTCTGACATTGCTGATTAATGGCAGGCAGGTACCCGTGGATGTAGGCGCATTCTGTGGTGCGGGAGCGGCTGGCGTATCAAACCCGTCCGACTATGCGGCATTTATGCGCTACAGTTTTCGACGAAGCCTGAAAGCAACATTCGTACTGGATACGCTGGGATTTCGCTGCGCGGCCGATGACGGGGCCTGATATGTTGTCAATGCTATGTCGTCTGTCATTATCGGCATGTGACCTTCTTTGAGCCGCAGCGCTCGCAGTTAATCTGGGGTTCTATATCCGTCCTGGCATATTGACCGTGGTATGGCGCCAGCGCCGATATTGACACCAGCGCCGACGGTGCACGAATGCAGACGGCATTGGGGCTATCGCTGCCTGGTTCGCGTTACAATACCAGGCACAGGCCGCCGCATGGCGTGCCGTGCCTGATATCTATCTTTTGAAGCTTAACGCGGACCCAAATCCCTAATATTCCCCATGAATTCTGATCGTCTGGCCTATATCCGAAGTTTACCCAAAGCTGAATTGCACCTGCATATCGAGGGTACGCTGGAGCCGGAGCTGATCTTTGAACTGGCCCGCCGTAATGGTGTCACCCTGCCATATTCTTCGGTTGATGCCTTGCGTCAGGCCTATGCGTTTACCGATTTGCAATCTTTTCTGGATCTTTATTACGCCGGCGCCGCCGTCCTTATTACCGAACAGGATTTCTATGACATGACTATGGCCTATCTTGCGCGTGTCGCGCAGGATGGCGTGGTGCATACAGAAATCATGTTTGATCCGCAAACGCATACAGAACGCGGGGTGGACATTTCAGTTGTGTTTGCGGGCATTGCTCGTGCCTTGCGCGAAGGGAAAAGCAAGTGGGGCATTACCTCCTGCCTGATTCTAAGTTTCCTGCGGCATTTGTCTGAAGAAGCTGCCTTCGAGACGCTTGAGCAGGCGCTGCCGCTGCGTGAGCAGTATGCTGATCTCTGGCTGGGTATCGGCCTGGACTCTGGCGAAAAAGGCAATCCACCAGAGAAGTTCGCGCGCGTGTACGAGCGTTGCCGTGAGCTGGGATTTTATCTTGTAGCGCACGCCGGCGAAGAAGGACCGGCAGCGTATGTGCGCAGCGCACTTGATAATCTGAATGTGATCCGGATCGATCATGGGGTGCGCAGTGAAGAAGATGCGGCGCTCCTGCAGACCCTGGCCCAGCGCAAAATACCGCTGACCGTCTGTCCGCTGTCAAACCTGAAATTACGGGTGGTGAATGACATGCGTGAGCACAATCTGAAGCGACTGCTTGATCTGGGCCTGTGCGTCACCGTCAATTCCGATGACCCTGCCTATTTTGGCGGATATCTGCTGGATAATTATGTTGCCGTTGCAGAGGCGCTGAATCTGGAGGATGCCGAACTGGCGCAGCTCGCGCGCAATAGCATGGACGCCCGGTTCCCGCGGTTCAAGTCCGGCTGCGACGATGCATCCGGAAAAACTGCAGAATAAGGCTGGACGCGTTAGGCCCCTCGCTGGAATTGAATTCGAGCCGGGTATCACCGCCACTCCATGCATGTCCGACTTTCCTGATACGACAGTAGCGCACAAGCGTCTTGCGGGCGCGCTGAAAATCGTAACGGGTATATTCGCGACTCGTATTTTCACCAAGATGCTTTTCAAAAGGCTTGGCGTCTTCTTCGAAACCATTGAGCCACGCAAACTGACGGGCGAGCTGTTCGCCGTTTTTTGCTGCTACCACGCGATCCAGCTGGCCCTGAAGGATCAGTGCGGGTAGAAAGTCAGGTCGTTGTTCAACAGGCGTGTTCATGGACAACAAGGAACTGACCGGATCGTTTAACGTGCCTCGTCGCATGGTCTGTATGCCACTGGCCACGCTGCTGGCATTACCCAGAACCGGCCCCGAATGCAGGGCAAGCGCGGCAAAGAGTTCAGGATGACGCAGCGCCAGCAAACTGCTCATGCCGGCGCCTGCTGACATGCCGGCCAGGTAGATGCGGGAACGGTCGACGCGATGACGTACGATCAGATTGCGAACAAGCGCTGCAATGGCATCCGCTTCTGCAAAACCGTGATGGTTATCCGGCTGATACCAGCGCCAGCAGCGCAGGGTCTGACGTTGCCTTGACTGCTGCGGATAGACAACCACCATGCCGGCTTTTGCTGCCAGCTGATTCATGCGGGTACCCTGGGCAAATTCAGTCGATGTCTGTTTACAGCCGTGCAGCATCACCAACACCGGACTTCCTTTTATCTCCTGACCTGGCGGGACGTACACAAAGTAAGAAAGACGGGGAACAAACAACGTAACGCTTGTGGGAACTCGGAACACTCTCTCGGTCCAGGAGCCATGACGAAATGGAGGCGGTACAGGTTTTTTTGCACGGGGGCGCAGTCCGGCCGGATTGACGAGCAGCGGGTTGCTGTTGAAAGCGGACGCAGCCAGCTTCATATTCGATTGCGTTGCCTTGATCAGGGCCTTGCTCTGTTGACGAGCGATCTTTCTGGCGCTGTTCAGAAACAGGGAGCTCATGCTACGAGCCATAGGACGATACCCCGACGGTTGATATGGCAGATGAAATAACGGGAATCACAGTATACGAATGGAGGCGCCTTGCGGCGAACCATAAATGTCTGACAGCGGATAACGGATACCTTGCGGATAACCATCGATATCTTGCTGCGATTTGTCGATGTTTGCAGCATACGATCACGAATGAAACTCACTGATTGTCAAGATAGCACATTCGACGGCAAGTTGTGCCTGTAATGTATGAGCCGCGAACGCCATCATCCATTGTGGATGCGTCAGAAATCTGTCACCGAAGCTGCGTTTGCGCCGGCGGACAGCCGTCGTTATTCCGCCTGCAGAACAACAGATGTGCACCCGCGCAGTGCATTGCTCACAACAATGGCATCTGCCTCAAGTAGCATGGCCAGGGTAATAAACCCTTCGTTGACACGGTCCGCCGGCAGGTACTTGCCGGGATTGGCGATGACCTCAGCCCGCATGACGCCGGGCAGAATATCCAGTGACAAGGCAGGGGTCAGCCACGCACCATTATGGCGAAGGAAAACAGAACTGCGTGCACCTTCGAGCAGATAACCATCACGATTGAAATACAGAACGTCAAACAATCCCGCTTTCATGGCGAGATGTAAATCATTGTCAAAGTGGGCGCGCCATGTTGTTTTAAATCGACGCAGAGGGTCATGGACAGGTAATATGCGTTCCGCGATACGGACTGCAACAGCACCTGTACCCACAACAGCATTAGAAACGCCCGCAACGCCACTATCATTAGCACCAGCACGAGCGCCTTTACCCGTGCCCGCCACAGTTCCTGGTACATCCATCACAGTAAACTGAAGATCACAGTTGCCATCAGCAGACAGGACGGCCCGTGTGCGAAACCGTTGATCAGCCGGCTTTGCCGCGATCCCTTCTCTGATCTGCTGACGCAATGCTGTGCTGTCAACGGCAAAGCCCAGTTGCCGCGCAGAGCCAAGCAGACGCTGCAGATGGTTTTCCAGTAACGCACACTGTCCGTTTTCCACGAGCATGGTTTCGAAAAGATCAAAGCCCTCCGCAAGCCCTTGCAGAAAACGTGACTTCCAGTGAATCTCGTCGTATTCCGATTCTGCCGTACTGTCATAAACCACACCGCCGCCCACACCCATCACACCTGAGCAGGCCATTGCCTGATTGTCTTTCGGTTGCAGGGTCAGAGTTCGAATGGCGACATTAAAACAGCCCTCAGCGTCCAGAGGATTGTCTGCGGGCTGCAGATAGCCGATGCTGCCCGTGTATAAACCCCGAGCTCCCGACTCCGCTTGCGCAATGTACTGCATACTCATCAGTTTCGGCGCTCCCGTGATAGAGCCGCAAGGGAAGAGGGCTTCTATGACCTGAGCCAGACTTGTTTGCGCCCGCGGGTGGCATTCAATGGGTGTAGTCATCTGCAATACCTGCCCGAAACGTGTCACTTTGAACAATTCTCTGACTCGGACGCCACCTGGTTTCGCAAGAATCGACAGATCATTGCGCAATAGATCCACAATCATCAGATTTTCTGCACGATTCTTCGTGTCATTTCGCAGCTGTTTGCCAAGCAGAGCCAGATCATCGCCCTCATTGAAAGGTAGCGTGCCTTTCATGGGTTCCGCAAGAATGAGTCCGTCTTTTTCGATGCGAATGAACAGTTCCGGTGAGAGACATAGCGTCCAGGGATTCATCGTCGGTCCTGAAGCCGTCCCTGATGCCACGTGTGACGCAAACTCCGGCGCCGCCGCTGATTCAATTCCTGAATCAATGTCTGACGCCACCCCTGATTCAAACTCTGACGCCTCTCCGGGCAGCCAGGCCAGCACACCATAAGGAACGGGCTGGCGAGCCCGCAGCCGGCGATACAGATTTATTGGGGAACCAAAGGTGTCGAAAGTTTGTCGGGCCGTGTAATTGATCTGGTAAAAATCACCCCGGGCGATCGCCTGCTGCAAATTGTCGAACTGTTGCTGATAGCGTTCAAAGTCTGGCGTCAGTTGGCGGTTGCACAGGCCCGCAGGCTGATTGTCTGGGTCGTGCCTGGCGGCCTCGCGACTCAGCCATTGATCAATATGCGATCCGGTAAGTGTGACGGTTTTGCTGAACCAGTGAATGTGCAGAGGCGCAATGTCCTGCCGGAGCTGACCGGCCACGCCAAATTCATAGGGAATAAATATCGCTGCATGCAGCCCTTTTTTCCAGCCCTGACGCAGCAGCGTATCGAGTTCGTCTATCTGTTCCGGTAAGACTGCCTGATGATGATCGAAACCCTGCAACAGGGTCGCCGTTTCGGCCGTTGCATCATCGAACAGGACAAAGGGATCGATCGTATTCATGGAACGCAATGATACTGCATTCACCCAGGTCTTTTGCGGGTAAATTGCCACAGGAAGTAGAGCGAACCGATAAAGGTGGCAATCAGCCCCGTGGGCACTTCGTAGGGGAACATAATGTGGCGGCCTATCAGGTCTGCCACCAGCATGATCACAATTGCAATAGCAGAGGAAGCGAGCATCTGCATGCGTAAGCCATGAAAGCCAAGACTGCGTGCCAGATGCGGAGCGATCAGTCCCACGAAGCTGGTGGGTCCGACCGTGACCGAGGCAAGTGTAGTGAGCGCGGCAATCAGCAGAAACAACAGGCTGCGAACCAGCATGGGGCGCTGACCGCCGGATCGTGCAATGGAGTCTCCCAGGCGCAGCAGGCTTAACGGGCGGCGTGTCAGAATAGCCAGTCCCAGCAGGATGCCGCAAAGAACAATGCGTATGGGCAGGTCGTTCTGCAGCAGACTCATATAGGTGTCGCCGGAAATCCAGACCAGCAGTTGCTGCACCTGCTGCATGCCACTGGCCAGCGTAAGAGTCAGCAGCGAATTGAAGAGTTGGGTGAGCGCCAGGCCGGTAAGCAGAATTTTTTCTGGCTGAAAACGGTTGCGTGCATTGATCAGCATGACGAACAGCAGGCTGGTAAAGGCGCCGATAATGCCGCATAACAGGAAAAGCACGGGGGACGGAGCAGGTACGAGCACCATGAGTGCAATCAGTCCCAGACCGGTGCCAGAAGTCACGCCCAGGAATTCGGGCGATGCCATGCTATTGTTGGTCATGTTCTGAATGAGCGTACCGGCGCAGGCAATGGCAATGCCAAACAGAATAGCAGTGTAGCGGCGACCGTCAGTGAACAGAGAGATGGCAGGTTCAATGTGCCCGACAAAGGCCCAGTGCCCGTTGACGTCATGTGTGATGTGAGGCAGCAGCAAATAACATCCAATGACAACGGCAATCAATATGAAGAGACGCCATTGCAACTGTGACGGCGTGTGCCGAACTCCTGCGTGGATGGGGGCTACCTCTTCACGCGAATGGCTACGCTGCTTCATCAGCAGGAGCAGCAGGACCGGAACGCCAAGCAGAGCGGTTACCGTACCCGTCATGATACTGTTGGACCAGAACAGACTGATCAGTTGCAGGGCAGAATCGGTAATGGAAAGCAGCAGGGCACCAAACAGCATGGCATAGGCCCATTGCTGACGAATATTCGTAATACCCAAAGAACGCGCAATCACGGGTGCAGCCAGACCCACAAAGCCAATCACGCCGACACTGCTTACCACAATCGCAATCAGATAGGACACCAGAAGAAATCCGCCGATACGCACCAGGCGCACATTCACGCCAACGCTTTTTGCGAGTGTCCCCTGTAGGGAAAAAGCGCGAAGCGAGGGCAGCAGAAACCACGATAGTGGCAGGCAGATCAGCGTCTGCCAGCCGCTGGTGATGGCGGGTTGCCAGGAATCCTGACTCAATGAACCTGCTCCCCAGACGATCAGCCCATACAGGCGGTCTGGGTTGAGGATCAGGTACATATTGCTGAGCGTCGTGAGCAGCAGCGTCAGCATCAGGCCAATCAGGATCAGGCTGTTGCCGGCACTTCCTGCGCGACGAATGAACAGCAAAAGTATCAGGCTCGCGACCACGCTGCCGGCCATGGCGAGCAGGGTGGAGTCAAAGAGTTGCGATTCCGGAAAGTACATCATTCCCAACAGCAGGGCAAACTGTGCGCCACTGCTGGTGGCCAGCGTATCGGGAGCCGCCAGTGAGTTCTGTGTGATGTGCTGAAGGATGAAACCGGCCAGCCCCAGGCAGAGGCCGCAAAGCAGCGCCATGGCAATCCGTGGGACGGTGCCATGCCAGAAGACCAGTTGCTGTATGTCAGAACCGGCGTTGCCTTGTGTCCCGGCAAGCATGGAAATGGCAGCGATCAGCGCGATCGCCAGGATAGTTCCCCCGATGGCCAGGCTTTTGGCTGATAGTGTGTATTTCATTGATTTTGTCCGGGAAAACGGAAGGCAGTATTACCGGCGCCGGCCTTATCCTGGGCAAGCAGTCCATTGCTGACGCTCTCTGCGAACCGTAATACCGTACCCAGTCCGCCCAGCGTCCAGATGGGATCGACCAGTACGATGCGATTATTGCGCACTGCCGGTAACGCATGCCAGATGACGTTGTTGTGCAGTCTGGCAGGCAGATCCGCCGGATAGGGCTTGATGATAAATAGCGTGGTATCGGCGGGAAGAGCAGCCAGATGCGTCAGGTCTGCGCTCTGGAAACCCCATTGATTGACGGTCTGGGTCCAGGCATTGCGAACCCCGATTTTTTCAAGCGCAGTTGAAAAAATACTGGGCTTGCCATAAATCCGTACATTGCGGGCATCGATAAACTGGATGATGGCGACCGGCTGATTCTGATGGGCCGCCAGTTTTGTGTGTATCTCCTGCAGGCCTTGCTCTATCCGGGAAATATACGCCTGCGCCTTTTCCGGATAACCCGTGATGTCACCAATACGGGTAGCCACCTGACTCAGATTCTCATAGATATCTTGACCCGGCGTGTAGACGTCCACCAGGGTCACGGGTCCGATTTTACCCAGCAGGTCCTTGACGAAAGCGTAATCCTGCGAAGCCAGAATCATGTCTGGCGCCAGACGGATCATGCGGTCCGGATTCGGTTGAGCCCGCATACCCAGATCAAGGGTAGAAGGGGGCATGGCAGGTTCCTTGCTCCAGACCTGGTAGCTGTCTTTTTCTGCCAGTGCAGCAGGAAAAATACCCATACCGGCCATGGTTTCGGCAATCGTCCAGTCCAGCACCGCAATTCGCTGCGGATGCGGCTTTGTCATACTCTGGGGTGTTGAGCTCTTCTGACTGGGTGAAAGCGAACCATCCTGCGTAGTTGCAGGCGTCGATTGTCCGGCGGCCGTCAAGGGCGTTGCGCAGTTCAGCAATACAAAAGCGTATGCGAATGCGCGCAGCATAAAACCAGTGCGAAACAGGGAAGGCGGGTTCATGAGAGCCTCAGTTGAACGCCAACTGTACTTGAGGATGCGCAGGATGCGTAATCAAATGCAGATCCACATCGTAGATGTGTCGCAGCTTCTGCTGATCCAGTAGCGCTGACGGAGGTTCTGCATAGATCAGCTCGCCCGCGCGCAGGGCCAGCAGATGATCGCAGTAGCGGGTGGCCAGATTGATGTCATGAATGACCGCAATGACACACAGATTTTCGTCCTTGGCGAGCCGATGCAGCAGTTGCATGACCTCCAGCTGGTGCTTCAGATCCAGTGCGGCCAGCGGTTCATCCAGAAGGATGTACGGCGTATTCTGGGCGAGCAGCATGGCAATCCAGACGCGCTGGCGTTCACCGCCTGAGAGGGAATCCAGCAGAGCAGGCATGAAAACGTCAGTATCCGTCAGGCTGATGGCGCGTTCAACGGCTTCTTCATTTTCCGGATTGCGGTTGCGCCAGACACTATTCCAGGAATAGCGGCCCAGTTCCACCAGCTCTCGTGCTGTCATATCCGGAATAATGGGCGTGTACTGTGGCAGATAGGCCAGCTTGCGGGCGTATTGTCGATTAGACAGGCTTTCTATGCGCTCTTCATCCAGAAAAATGGCCCCCTGAGAAGGAGTATGTTCCCGGGCAAGCAGTTTGAGCAGGGTAGACTTTCCTGAGCCATTGTGGCCAATCAGGCCGTAGAATTGGCCGCGTTCGAATTGGGCCGTCAGGGGATGCAGCAGTGTTTTGGAAGAGGTTTGAAAACCCGCGTTTTCAATCTGAATCATCGGATATCCGGGCGAATGAGAATCACGATAAACATTGTAAATGATTCTCAATATGGCCCTGCGGGTTTTTTGATTGACTTCGGCTTTTACCCCTTAGCGGATTGGCAATCCGTATTGCAGTCCGCCATCGGTCCACAAGGCATTCAAACCGCGTTTGATTTTGAGCGGGCTACCCTGACCGACATTGCGCTCAAAACTCTCACCGTAGTTGCCCACTTGTTTGATGATGTTGTAGGCCCATTTTTCGTCCAGACCCAGGTTTTTGCCTGCGCCGGGTGTCGTGCCCAGCAGGCGCTGAATATTCGGGTTATTGCTTTTGGCCTGTTCGTCCACGTTGGCAGAGGTGACGCCCAGTTCTTCAGCGTTCACCGTGGCCTGGAAGACCCATTTGACAATGTTCAGCCACGCATCATCACCCTGACGAACAAACGGTCCCAGGGGTTCTTTGGAGATGATCTCGGGGAGCACTTCATAATCATCAGGAGAAGACAGCTTGGAAATGCGGATGGAAGCCAGACCGGATGCATCAGTGGAGAAGACGTCGCAGCGGTTGGTTGCAAAGGCGTTGACGACTTCATTGAACTGATCGAAAACCACGGGCTTGTATTCCACCTTTTTGGCGCGCGCCCAGTCGGCGAGTGTGTTTTCATTGGAGGTGCCGGTCTGCAGGCAGATCGTGGCCCCGTTCAGTTCCTTGGCGCTTTTGACGCCGAGTTTTTTCGAAACCAGAAAGCCCTGACCATCGTAGAAGTTGACCCCGGCAGCAATCAGACCCAGAGCGGTATCACGCTGTTGAGTGACCGTGGTGTTGCGGGTCAGGACATCCACTTCCCCCGATTGCAGGGCAGTAAACCGCTGCTGAGAATTGAGGGGAACAATCTTGAACTTGCTGGCGTCACCGAAGACCGCAGCTGCGATGCTTTTGCACAGGTCAACATCCAGGCCTTGCCACTCGCCTTTGGCATCGGGTGCAGAAAAACCGGCAAAGCCAGTGGTGGCGCCGCATACGACCGAACCGCGCTTTTTGACATTATCCAGCGTGGCAGCATGGCCAACGGCTGGTACGGCCAGCGTCAGCGCGAGCGCCGTAAGTGAGGCTTTCAGAAGGGCAGACATAATAGACTCCAGTTTAGGTTGCAGCGTAAAGCGAGAAGATAGACCGGTTTTGACGTATGGAAAAACAACCATTTCTTCCAATCTTATTACGACATGTA
>JAFAGQ010000370.1 GCA_023422555.1 Pseudomonadota bacterium | reverse complement strand
CGGATATTGCAAGTGTGGTAAATCAAAAAGATACACCGGCTGCGCTGACGCAGCAGGAAGATGCTCAATGACAAACCGGTCTTTCAGTCCTGTCGGTGCTGTTGTCATTTTGTCGCTCCTTTGGTTTCGTCCGGGTCACTCAATCACGCAATATTTCACGCGCAATAATCAGTTTCTGTACTTCCGTCGCGCCCTCATAGATACGCAGCGCGCGAATGTCGCGGTACAGTCCTTCCACAACACTTCCAGCCACCACGCCCTGGCCACCAAAAAGCTGGACAGCCTTGTCAATCACCTGCTGGGCCGATTCGGTGGCAAACATCTTGGCCATGGCCGCTTCTTTGGTGGTCCTGCCCTGGCTGATGTCGCGGCGCCAGGCTGCGCGATAGGTCAGTAAACGACTCGCGTCAATTGCAGTTGCCATATCGCCGAGCGCCGCCTGTGTCAGTTGCAGGTCGGCAAGTACGCCTCCAAACATTTTGCGTGACTTGCTGCGTGACAGTGCTTCGTCCAGTGCGCGGCAGGCAAAGCCATTGGCGGCGGCTGCCACCGATGACCGAAATATATCCAATACCTGCATGGCCAGCTTGAATCCTTCCCCCTTGTTACCCAGCAGGGCGTCGCCGGAAAGCTGACAGTCCTTGAAGCGCAGAACCGCCAGCGGATGCGGCGCCATGACTTCAATTCTTTCAGAGGTATCCAGGCCGGCATTGTCGCTATCGACAATGAATGCGCTGATGCCGCGCGCACCGGGAAGAAATTCGGTACGGGCAAATACACAGTAGAAGTCGGCAATGCCGCCATTGGAAATCCAGGTCTTGACGCCATCCAGCGTGTAGCCGTTCTTCTGCGTTGTGGCTTTGCAGGACATGGCAGCCACATCCGAACCGGCTTCGGGCTCGGACAGGGCAAAGGCGGCGATCAGTTCACCGCGCGCCACGCGAGGCAGATAGGATTTTTTCTGTTCTTCGGATCCACCCAAGGCGATGGCTCCGCTGCCCAGTCCCTGCATGGCAAAGGCAAAATCGGCCAGCGGGTGATATCGCGCAAAAGTCTCGCGAATCAGACAGAGCATGCGTGAGTCGATGTTTTCTTCGATGCCACCCCAGCTGCCATCGGGTCCGGCGGGAACGGCGTAGCGTAGCCAGCCGCCCTCCCCCATGCGACGTACCAGCTCGCGGCAGGTGTCGTCGGTGTTTGCATGGGGCAGATCCCGCAAATGGGCCTGCGCCCACTGCTCCAGTTCGAGTGCAGCGCGACGATGTCGCTCTTCAAAAAAAGGCCAGTCCAGAAATTCGTGATCGACCATCATTTAGTCTCCCTCGAACACCGGCTTCTGTTTGGCGACAAATGCATGATAGGCGCGATGAAAATCGCGAGTCTGCATGCAGATGGCCTGGGCATGAGCCTCGGCGTCAATGGCATCATCGACACTCATATTCCATTCGTGATGCAGGCAGTGTTTGGTCATGCCATGGGCATACGTGGGGCCTGATGCAATCTGCGCTGCCATTTTCTGTGCCGCGTGAAGTACTGCATCGGGCTCATGCAGCTGGTTATAGAAACCCCAGTCCAGCCCTTCCTGGCCGGACATGGAGCGACCCGTATACAGCAGTTCGCTGGCCCGGCCCTGACCGATAATGCGCGGCAGAATGGCGCAGGCGCCCATGTCGGCACCCGCGAGTCCGACGCGGGTAAACAGAAACGCAGTTTTGCTGTCTGCTGTGCCCAGCCGCAAATCCGAGGCCATGGCCAGAATCGCGCCAGCTCCCGCACACACACCGCTGACCGCGGCAATAACCGGTTGCGGGCAGGCACGAATGGCCTTGACCAGATCACCGGTCATTTGCGTAAAGGCAAGCAATTGCGGCATGGTCATTTTTGTGAGCGGTCCAATGATTTCATGAACATCACCACCAGAGCAGAAGTTGCCGCCCGCCCCCGTAATAATCACAGTCTTGATATCACTGGCATAGGCCAATGCGCGAAACAGATCGCGCAGTTCGGCATAGGAATCAAACGTCAGGGGGTTTTTTCTTTCCGGGCGGTTCAGCGTGATGGTGGCCACCTTGTGATCATCACTGACCTGCCAGCTGAAATGCCTGGCCTGATAGCCTGCCATGGGCTGTTGCTGATCCTGCATGGGAGGGATTTCATCCGTGATCGTCATTCTGTATTCTCCTGTTCTTTTGCCGGTGCATTCACCCGGCCATTTTTTCGCCGCCATCCACGGGAACCGCCTGGCCGTTGATACTGCCGGATTGGGGCAGACACAGCCACAACACGGCGTGCGCCACTTCTTCCGGCTGGACGAGGCGTCCCTGAGGGTTGTTGCTGACCAGCGCGGCTTTGGCCTGTTCCGTTGTCATTCCGGTCTTGGCGACCATGTTTGCCAGCGCCCCATCCAGCAAGGGCGTTTCGGTATAGCCCGGGCAGACGGCATTGACGGTAATATTTTTGCCGGCCAGCTCCAGTGCCAGCGCACGTGTCAGACCGACCACGCCATGCTTGGCCGCACAATAGGCGCTCACATATCCATAGCCCTTGAGGCCGGCGACACTGGCCACATTCACGATGCGCCCCCACTTGCGAGCCAGCATATCGGGCAGTGCCGCAGAAATACACTGATAGGTGCCGGTCAGATTGACCTGCAGCATGTGATTCCAGAATTCGGTATCCATACGATCAAAACGCTGGCTTGCGGCCTGACCCGCATTATTGACCAGGATATCGACAGGCCCTGCCTTCTCCCGTGCCTCGTCAAAGGCGCGCCTGATTGCAATGTCATCTGTAATATCCGCCTGCACCGTGAACACACGATCAGCATGAGCGGAAAACGTTTCAGCCGCTTCCTGCAGACGCTGGGCATTGCGTGCCAGCAGCGTGACGCGGGCACCGGCATCCAGTGCCAGACGCGCCACTTCCAGTCCGATCCCCTGGCTGCCGCCGGTGATCAGCATATGCCGGTCTTTCAGTTCGGTACGTGATTGATTAGCCATGATTTATCCGTTCTGCATCAGTTGTGCACGCTCAAAAAGCGTCTCGATCTGCCGTTTGCCTGCACTGTACTGTTTGGGCCATGAGACATGCGTGTAGCCGATTTTTGCGGTTTCGCTCAGTGTCCAGGCAGGGTTGGCCAGATGCGGCCGCCCGATGGCACACAGATCGGCGCGTCCCGAAGCAATAATGCTGTTGACCTGATCGGCTTCGGTAATCGCGCCCACCGCCATAGTGGCAATGCCTTCCTGATTGCGGATTTCATCAGCAAACGGCGTCTGGTACATGCGTCCGTATACGGGCTTCTGATCCGGACTGACCTGGCCGGACGAACAATCAATCAGATCGGCGCCCGCTGCTTTGAAAGCCCGCGCAATAAGGGCGGCGTCTTCGGCCGTGATGCCACCTTCCACCCAGTCACTGGCAGAGATACGCACATTCAATGGCTTATCCTCCGGCCAGACGGCGCGCATGGCCGCAAAGACCTCCAGCGGAAAACGCAGTCGGTTTTCCAACGAGCCGCCATAGTCATCTTCACGCTGATTGGTCAGTGGGGAAATAAAGCAGGAAAGCAGATAACCGTGAGCGCAATGCAGTTCCAGAATATCGAAACCGGCGTCCGCAGCGCGGCGGGTTGACTCCACAAACTGCTGCGTGATCTCCTGCATGCCCTTCTGATCCAGTGCCGAGGGCACCTGGGATATCTCCGGCAGATAAGGCAAGGGCGAAGCAGACACCAGCGGCCAGTTACCCTCTTCCAGCGGCATATCGATACCGTCCCAGGCCGCTTTGGTTGAACCCTTGCGACCGGCATGACCCAGCTGTATCCCGATCTTCGCATCCGATTGCGTATGCACGGCCGTCACAATGTCTTTCCACGCCTGTGTCTGCGCATCATTCCACAGACCCGGGCAATATGGCGTGATGCGCGCCTCTGGAGAGACGCACGTCATTTCCACCATGACCAGCCCCGCGCCACCCAGCGCACGCGCCATCAGATGCTGAAGATGGAAGCTGCCCGGAATGCCATCGGTGCAGGAATACATGGCCATGGGCGAAACCACAACGCGATTCTTGAGTGTGACCGAACGCAAAGAAAAAGGCGTCCACATTGGGGGCACACCGCGCTGCTGATCATTATCCGTACCCGAGAACCAGCTTTCAAAATGATTCATCCATTGCGGATCACGCAGACGCAGGTTTTCATGTGAAATACGCTGCGAGCGGGTCAGCAGCGAATAGGCAAACTGCTCGGGCGCC
The DNA here is from genome assembly GCA_023422555.1 of Pseudomonadota bacterium. Classification (GTDB taxonomy): domain Bacteria; phylum Pseudomonadota; class Gammaproteobacteria; order Burkholderiales; family Burkholderiaceae_B; genus Advenella. Next base: position 2,831 of record JAFAGQ010000370.1, on the reverse strand, counting down.
AGCCCCACATAACGTTTGACATTTTCGAACCATTCGGTGGAGTTGCGCGCCGCATTCTGGATTTTCAGTACCTCCAGACTACGCAGGTCTTCGTACTCGGCCAGCGCTGACAAGACGTCTTTATTGTTGCGCAGGCGCACATCCAGTTCGATGGCATCTTCCAGCGCAAGCTTGGTGCCGGAGCCAATCGAAAAGTGTGCCGTATGAGCCGCATCACCCATCAGCACAACGGGTATCGTCTTGCCATTGGGCAAAGTCTGCTGGTGCACCCATCGTTCGCAGATCACGCGCGGGAACTGAATCCAGATGGCCGAGCCGCGCAGATGTTTGGCATTCGATAGCAGTCGATTGCCATCCAGCCAGGGCGCGAAAAGTTTTTCGCAATAAGCAATTCCGTCTTCCTGTGACATCTTGTCGATGCCCGCCGCACGCCAGGTTTCGTCACGCGTCTCCACAATGAAAGTGGACATGCCTTTCTCATATTGGTAGGCATGCGCCTGGAACCAGCCATGCTCTGTATTGACGAAGGCGAAGGTGAACGCATCAAAGGTTTTTTCCGTACCCAGCCATACAAATCGGCACTGACGGGTATCGATATCCGGCTTGAAGGTGTCCGCGTAGCGCGTACGAATTCGACTGTTGATGCCATCAGAAGCAATCAGCAGATCGGCATCGTACTGTTGGGCAATGGCCTGATCATCTTCTGCAACGGTTTCGAAAACCAGTTCAACACCCAGATCCAGACAGCGCTGCTGCAGAATATTGAGCATTTTCTTGCGACCAATGCCAATGAAGCCATGGCCTCCACTGCTTATCGTGGTGCTGCCGATATGAATGTCGATATCATCCCAGTGATTGAATTCATGAATGATCTGTTCAGCCGTCGGCAGGTCTGCCCGCTTCAGATTCTCCAGCGTGGCATCCGAGAACACAACACCCCAGCCAAAGGTATCAAAAGGTCGGTTGCGTTCGATCACAACGACCCTGTCCTGGGGATTCCGTTTTTTCAACAGGAGCCCGGCATATAGTCCCGCAGGGCCTCCACCGATACATACGATATTCATGGCAGCTTGTCTCTTTTTCAACGGTGATTTATTTTAAGTTTAAACTAATTTATAATGCATCACAAACTTTTTTTCTGTGCACCTTTGTTTTCATCCCGATCCGGCCTGTGTGTGTCTGATTAAGCCAGTCGGCCGCCACGGGGCGTGCAGTGTGGCGGCATTCAAGGAGATAATGCACGTTCGCTGATGACTTTATGTGGTATGAAAGCCGGACTGCGTATACAATCCGCCCATTCCAATCTCCGCCCTTTTTGTTTTTCTGCAGGAGCTGTTATGCAACACGATCTGGAAACCCGTGCCGCCACTATTGATCATTCTGAACTTCGTCTGTGGTTGCGCCTACTCACCTGCACCAATCTGATAGAGAACCAGGTCCGGCACTGCCTGCGCGTCGAGTTTGACTGCACGCTGCCGCGCTTTGATCTGATGGCCCAATTGGCCAGGGAACCGGAGGGCATGCGCATGGGAGACCTGTCGGCGCGCCTGATGGTCAGTAATGGCAACGTCACCGCCATCGCGAATCAATTGGAAAAAGAAGGCCTGATTCTGCGCCGCGTCAGCGCTGAGGATCGTCGCAGCATCTTCCTGCGTCTGAGCGCCAAAGGCAAACGACAATTTGACAAAATGGCCGCCGCGCACGAGACCTGGGTGCAGGACATGTTTCAAGGCATGGGCAAGGGCAATCAGAAGAAGCTGTATGCCCTGCTGGCTGAACTCAAAGAGTCGGCGCTGGCCGCCCAGTCCTGATACAGGTTCAGGCCCGGCCTCTTCCCCATTCCGAAAGACAGTCCGCCGTCACATTCAGGTAAAATACTGACTTTTCAGGGCCGCCCTGAATGCCGGCAGCCTTACCTTTCTTCGGAGCAGTTCACATGAGCGCGGGAACGACCCAGCAAAACGATCATTCTGTTCGTCAGACAGACCTGTTGGTTGTCGGCGGCGGCATCAATGGTGCAGGTATTGCACGGGATGCGGCCGGCCGTGGCCTGTCTGTGCTGCTTTGCGAGAAAGATGATCTGGCCTGCGCAACCTCTTCGGCCAGCAGCAAGCTAATCCATGGCGGCCTGCGTTATCTGGAACAGTACGAATTTCGCCTGGTGCGCGAGGCTCTGGCCGAACGCGAGGTGCTCCTGAATATCGCCCCCCATATCGTACGGCCCTTGCGCTTTGTGTTGCCGCACGACCACACGCTGCGTCCCGTCTGGATGATCCGCACCGGGCTGTTTCTGTACGATCACCTGGCAAAACGCTCTGACCGGCTCCCTGGCTCTCACCATATCCGTCTGAATGATGGCTCGGCCTTCGCGCAGCCCATGAATGACCGGATCAAACAGGGTTTCATCTATTCTGATTGCCAGGTAGACGATTCCCGGCTGGTTGTGCTAAATGCCATGGATGCACAGGCTCGCGGGGCACAGATTCTGACCCGTACCGAGTGCACAGGTGCCAGGGTGCAGGACGGTCGCTGGCTGGTTACGCTGCGCGGCGAAGACGGACAGGAATTCCAGGTGAGTGCACGGGTGTTGATCAACGCGGCAGGCCCCTGGGTGGAAAACGTGCTGCGTTCCGTGCGAGACCCGAACGCCAAGACGCGAAACCGCTTGCGCCTGATCAAGGGCAGCCATCTGGTGACCCGTAAACTCTACCAGGGCGATCACGCCTATATTCTGCAGAACGACGACAAGCGAATTGTCTTTATTACGCCCCATCGTGACGACTATTCCATGATTGGCACGACCGATGTGGACTTCAAAGGTGATGCGCACG
>JAFAGQ010000318.1 GCA_023422555.1 Pseudomonadota bacterium | reverse complement strand
GGCAGAATGTGCCTGGTTACGAAAGCGTCAACACGCCAGTTCCGGCAAGAACATCATTTGAAAGGTATGAATAATGCGTAAATTGGGTTTCATGAGAACAGCTGTTGCTCTGGCCATTCCCGCCATTCTTATTGCAGTGCCCCCTGTCGCACAGGCGCAGCACGCAAAAAAACCTGCTGCCAAGCAGCAGCGTGCGCCCGGACAGTTCGCAGATGGCATTGCCGCCGTGGTCAATAATGAAATCATCACTGTGCGCGAACTTCAGCAGCGCATGGCCAGCAATCGGATGACCACAGGTGGTCAGAACCAGAATCAGCAAGCCGTACTGCAATCCATGATTGATGAAAAACTCATGCGGCAGGATGCAGAGCAGTTTGGCATTAAGGTATCAGATGCGCAGCTGGCTCAGGCGATGGCAAATATTGCCCAGCGCAACAATCTGCCGCCAGAGAAATTGCGGCCCGCCATTGAACAGATGGGGCTGAACTGGAATGACTATACGCGTAACCTTCGTAACGAAATGGTGATGGAAGAGCTGCGCACTCGCATTATCCAGAGTCGTGTGAACGTCAATGAATCCGACGTGGACGCCTTCCTGAAGCAGAATCCTACCGGCATCCTGCCTGGTCGCGCTGCCGAAAGACAGAATCAGCCCAAGCCACCACCACAGAAACAGGTCGTGGTAGAGCGCTCGTTCGTACCCAAGGCGGTCGCATTGCAGCATATCTACATTCGCGTGCCCGATAACTCCACCGAAGACGTGGTGGCTGCAGCTCGCAAGAAAGCCGATGCCGCCATGGCAAAATTGCGCAGCGGTGCCAGCTTTGACAGCGTCGCCAAGGAATATTCCGACGGCCCTGAAGCGTCCGCGGGCGGTAAACTGGGCATTCGCATGTTCGAAGACTGGCCGTCTCTGTTCGTAAACATGACCAAGAAAGTGCCCGATGGACGAACCACCGGCGTTTTCAAGGCACCTAACGGCTTTCACATCCTGAAGGTCGTTGAGCGTCGCGGTCTGGTACAGGAGAACAAACGTGTGGTCACCGTGCAGCCACCTGCACCCCCACCACCACCTGTACCGCCAATTGAAAAAATGGCGAAACAGCAGGGCCCGGTCAATATTACCGAAACCAAGGCCAGCCATATTCTGATCAAGATCACACCAGTATTCTCTGATCAGCAGGCCAAGGCAAAAATTGAAGACATCCGCAATCAGATTGCAAATGGCATGTCCTTTGCCGATGCGGCCAAGAAATACTCACAGGATACCTCGGCACCCCTGGGTGGCGAAGTGGGCTGGGTTCCTCCTGGCGCATCTGATCCCGCTTTCGAGCAGGCCATGAACGCCTTGCAGCCAGGCCAGATGAGTGCGCCCGTGCGCTCCAAATTCGGCTGGCACCTGATTGTTGTGGAAGACCGTCGCAGCTCCGACAAGCAGCCGGAAATCCGCCGCAACCTGGCACGTCAGTCGCTGTTTGAGAAGCGCGCAGAACCGGTGTATGAAGACTGGCTGCAGCAGTTGCGGGCCAAGGCCTATATCGACAATCGTCTGACCGGCCAGAAAAGCAAGTCCTAGGCCCAGAGCACAAGAGAATGGCAGTTCATCAGGCCCGCAAGCGTTTCGGTCAGAACTTTCTGACCGACGAAAGTGTGATCGAATCCATTGTGCGGGCCATCGATCCCTCGCGGGAAGACAAGGTCATCGAGATCGGCCCGGGACTGTCCGCGCTCACTGCGCCCTTGCATGAGCGCCTCAATCATCTTTCCGTTGTTGAAATTGACCGGGACCTGGCTGCGAGACTGCGCAAGCGGTTTTCCGAAGACACTCTGACCATTCACGAAGCCGATGCCCTGACGGTGGACTTCGGCGCCTTTGGCAGCGACCTGCGTATTGTGGGTAATCTGCCTTACAACATTTCCAGCCCACTGTTGTTCCATCTAGTTGAATTTGCTGATCACGTGCGTGACCAGCACTTCATGCTGCAAAAGGAAGTGATTGCCCGCATGGTGGCCAGACCCAAAGAAGGGGACTACGGTCGATTGTCGGTGATGCTGCAGGCGCGCTATGACATGCGTCATTTGTTTGATGTGCCGCCGGAAGCGTTTGACCCGCCGCCCAAGGTGGTTTCTGCCGTGGTGCGCATGGTGCCGCTACCGGCTGATCGTCCCAGAGCCAGAAGCGAAAAGGCGTTTTCACAGATTGTGGCCCGGGCCTTTTCCCAGCGCCGCAAAATGCTGCGCCGAGTGCTGGCAGACTGGCAGATCGACTGGGCAGCCGTTGACATCAAAGAGACGGCGCGGGCAGAGGAATTATCGGTCGCAGATTACATTCGACTGGCAGACTATCTGGTAGACCAGGGTATTCTTGCCTGAAGGTCTGACAGGTGAATTCCGGGCAGAAGTTATAACAGGATATCCCGGCCTGAGACTGGACGGTTTTCGCAAGGCCGCGCCAGTTCAAGAATGGCAGAGCCTGTTCAAGAATGGCAAAGCTAGTTCATGAAAGTCAGAGCCAGTTCGTTGAAGACAGAGCCAGCTCATGAAAGGCCGCGCCAGATAATGCAGCGCGGCCCCTTGACCTCAATAAATTTACCGCTTTCCCGATTTGCGCCCGGCCAGATAAACGGCCAGGATATCGCGGCTGCGTCCGCTCAGTAACTCGCGTGTTTTCTGCATGGTGTCTTTCAGGCTCATGGGCCCGGAAGGCAGGCTAAAGGCCGCAGTAATACCTCCTTCATACACCGCTGTGTAATCTTCATGCAGTGAACCCGCAAGGGCAATCAGCGGAACTTCGTAACGGCGCGTCAGCGCCGCAATGCCGGCAATCGTTTTGCCGCGCAAGGTCTGCGCATCGAGCCGTCCTTCCCCAGTAATGACCAGATCGGCCTTCTGTAGATGGGCGTCAAGCCCTGCATATTCGGCCACCACTTCCACACCAGGTTTGAACGTAGCGTTTAGATAGGCCAGGGCGGCAAAGCCCAGGCCGCCTGCGGCGCCGGCACCGGGTTCGTCGCGCCTGTCCTGGCCTGTGGCTTTCGCAGTGAGATCGGCAAAGTGCGCCAGCGCGTCATCCAGAAAACGTACGTCCTCTTCGGTAGCGCCTTTCTGTGGCCCGAAAATCGCAGATGCGCCGTGATCGCCGCATAGCGGATTATTCACATCAGAGGCAATCAGCCACTCCGTTTTTGTCACGCGCGGATCCATGCCGGAAAGGTCAATCGTGGCAAGGTCGACCAGTGCCGCCGGACCCTGGGCTAATGGTTTTCCGGTTTTATCCAGAAACTTCACGCCCAGCGCAGCCAGCAGGCCACTGCCGCCATCATTGGTGGCCGATCCGCCCAGTCCCAGCACTATGCGGCGGGCACCCTGATCCAGGGCCGTCGTGACCAGTTTGCCCAGCCCGAAGGTGCTCGCCCGACGCACATCACGTTTGTCTTCAGCGATCTGTTCCAGGCCTGCAGCGCTGGCCATTTCAATGACCGCGGTGTTGTCCTCAAGCATGACCCATTCAGCCGAGATCGCATCACCCAGGGCATTGACGGTATCCTGTGATTGCAGTGTGGCGCCGGTGCTGCTGGCTATGGCCTGTACAGTGCCTTCGCCGCCATCGGCCATGGGCATGAGAACCAGCGTGGCATCGGGGGCGACGCGCTTGATGCCTTCGGCGATGGCCTCGGCGACACCGGAAGAGGACAGACTCTCCTTGAACGAGTCAGGAGCAATAACGATATAAAGTGGCTCATTCATCCAGAAAATCATCCATGCAAAGCAGTTTCATACTATTGGTGGCACCCGGCACACCGTAATGGTCACCCTGAAGAAGCAGTACCCAGTCGCCGCGATTCAGCGTCTGGTATTTGAGCAGTTGCGCCACGGCAGCGCGTGCCACATCGGTGTTCGATTCTGTCGACGGATCAAAATGCACCGGATAGACGCCGCGGAACATGGCCACGCGGTTGCGGGTGCTGTCGTGTGGTGTCAGGCAGTAAATGGGCACACCCGAACGGATGCGCGACATGATGAGGGGGGTATGACCGCTTTCGCTCAGCGAAATAATGGCGCGCACCTGATGAAAGTGATTGGCTGCGTACATGGCAGCCAGTGCAATGGTTTCATCAAAGCGTGTAAAGGTTTCGCCCAGTCGATGATGCGATTGTGTGGTGGTGGGGTGTTTTTCCGCACCCAGGCAGATTCGCGCCATGGCCTTGACGGTTTCCACCGGATAGCGTCCGGAGGCACTTTCGCCGGACAGCATCACGGCATCGGTGTAATCGAGCACAGCATTGGCCACGTCGGATACTTCGGCACGAGTGGGGAAGGGATGATTGATCATCGATTCCATCATCTGCGTTGCCGTAATCACAAACTTGTTCAGTGTACGCGCATGACGAATGATATTTTTCTGGATACCCACTAGTTCGGCATCGCCGACTTCCACGCCCAGGTCGCCGCGGGCCACCATCACGCCATCGCTGGCGGCAATCAGCTCATCCAGGGCGCGGTCATCGGCCACGGCTTCCGCACGTTCGATCTTGGCAATAATCCATGCCTGGCTGCCTGCCTCGCGCACCAGTCTGCGGGCTTCTTCCATGTCACGGCCATAGCGTGGAAATGACACGGCAATGAAGTCCACGCCAATCTCTGCAGCCAGCAGAATATCGGCCTTGTCCTTTTCTGTCAGGCTGGGTGCCGACAGTCCGCCACCCCGGCGGTTAATGCCTTTATTGTTGGACAGTTCGCCACCCGAGATGACCGTGGTGTAAACGTTCTGTCCTTCAATGCGCACAACCTCAAGCACAATGCGACCGTCATCAAGCAACAATTCATCGCCGGGCCGGCAGTCGGTTACCAGTTCAGGGTAATCAATGCCGACGATTTTCTCGGTCCCTTTTTCGTAGGGGTAATCGTTAGAGAGGACGAATTCCTGACCTTCTTCAAGCATGACCTTCTGATTCTCGAAGCGGGCGATACGAATCTTTGGTCCCTGCAGATCGCCCAGAATGGCGATATGCACGTCGTGCTTTTCCTCGAGTCGGCGAATGATCTTTGCCCGCTCACGGTGATCGTCGGGTTCGCCATGCGAAAAATTGAAGCGGGCCACATTCATGCCCGCAGCGATCATGGCTTCAATCTGTGATTCGGAGGTGGTGGCAGGACCCAGTGTCGCAACAATCTTGGTGCGACGTCTTACGTTTGTCTGCAATGTCATGTAGGCGTTTCCTTTGGCTTGGTCGGCGGCTGGCGGCAGGCAGTCTGCCAGCCGCTACAGTCTTATTATCTTTGGCAAGTGAACTCAGCAGTTGATTTCAGCCGAGAATCTCAACAGAAAATTTCTGCAACGGATATTCACGAGGATATCTCAGCGAAGCCCCGTGCCTGCAGCGTCCATGTCCTTGCGCTCAATCAGTTCGATCTTGTAGCCGTCAGGATCCTGCACAAAGGCAATGACCGTTGTACCACCCTTGACCGGACCCGCTTCGCGCGTGACATTTCCGCCTGCTTTCTTGACGGCCTCACAGGCGGCATATGCATCAGGTACGCCAATGGCGATATGTCCATAGGCATCGCCCATGTTGTATTCGCTGACGCCATGGTTATAAGTGAGCTCCAGTTCTGCCTGCTCAGGATTGGCAGCAAAGCCCAGAAAGGCAAGGCTGTATTTGTATTCGGGATTTTCGGAACGGCGCAGCAGTTTCATGCCGATGACATTTGTGTAGAAATCAATGGATCGTTCCAGGTCGCCAACGCGTAACATGGTGTGCAGAAATTGCATGATAGCCTCGTAATATCGTAGTGGAAATAACTCGCGGGTGCGAGTCCCTATGATACACGATCACTGCACGTCTACCCACACGAACGTGTCATGGCGGTGCGCTGCGCCGGCATGACATCTGCACCATAAAAGTGAAATATTGCGAACGTCATAGACGCCGCTTTTCAGTTGCATGCTATGCAGACCGGAAGCGGAACAGGGAAAATCAGGCTCTGAGGAGATATTGAGGGACGATGCAAGTTTGGCGATACGCCAGCCGTCAGTCTTCCAGTTCCGGCAATGCAGACATATCAGTGGTTTTAAGAGTCTGCATGGCAGCTTCATAGCCCGGCAAAATCACGCCCACCTGCGCCCAGAATTTTGCGCTGTGATTCAACTGTCTGAGATGCGCCAGTTCGTGGGCGATCACATAATCGATGACATCATGCGAGAAATGGACCAGGCGCCAGTTCAGGCGAATATGACCTGCGCTGTTGCAGGAACCCCAGCGTGCTCGGGCACGCGACAGCTTCCATGCCTGAAACTGCAAACCGGCATTGTCTGCCAGCACCCGTATGCGAGTATCGATATACTCCTGTGCCTGTGCACGCAGCCAGCGGACGGCAGCAGCACGCTTCTCTTGCGGGCCGGCCGCAGCGCTCATTGGCAGCCACAGCGTATCCTGTGCTTGCGGTTGCAACGCGTCACCGTCAAAGCGCGGTTTGCGAGCCAGGTTGTCTATGTCAACTGAAATTGTTGTACCAAGGTAGGGCAGGCGAGTGCAGGCACGCCAGGCAGCCTGAGCATCGGCCGCTTTTTCTGCGCGATCGCGCCAGATTTGCAGCTTGCGCTGTATCCATGCCGCTTTTTCCTGGACCGCCTGGTCAATCTGTTTGAGTGAAACCCAGTAAGGTGCTGTCACACGCAAACCGTCAGTGCCAATCACAAATCCGATACTGCGGCGGCGACTGCGCAACAGGGTAAAGCTGATCAGACCCTCGGTGGTGGCCACAGTGCGCAGACGTGCACCCTCGGGCAGAAGGGGGGCTGGTGTCTGAAAAAGTTCAGGCTGCGTCGTCATGATAGCGCTCAGGATTGAGCACGCGCATTTCCGCTTCGATCCAGTTGCGTACATCGGCCATGACTTCGTCGGGTGACCGACCTGCTGGCTCGATTGCCGGTCCGAAGGAAACGGTGACCAGACCGGGCTTTTTCACAAACGGTTTCTTGGGCCAGCATTCGCCGGCGTTATGGGCTATCGGAATAATCGGGGTATTGGCATGCACTGCCAGTCGCGCCCCGCCCAGTTTGTAGCTGCCTACCTGTCCGGGTGGGATGCGTGTGCCTTCAGGAAAAAGAACGGGCGCACGACCCTCTGCGAGTCGCTTCGTCCCGATCTCCATGACCTGCTGCATGGCGTTCTTGCCCTGTTTTCGGTCGATGGCGATATTGCGCAGACTGGCCAGACCCCAGCCGAAAAACGGAATGTAATTGAGTTCGCGCTTGTAGACAAAGCAGGCAGGCCGAGGCAGGAACCAGGCAAAAAACATGGTTTCCCAGGTAGACTGGTGCTTGCTCAGATAAATGACGGGCGAATCAGGAATGTTTTCCAGGCCCTTGGTCTGATAGCGGATACCCACCAGTACCTTCGCCGCCCACAGCACCATGCGTGGCCACTGAACGGTATAACGATAGCGCCAGATAAACGGGAACGGCATAACCAGTACGCAACTGAAGGCGTAAGGTACAACGGTGATGGCCTGGAAAAGCAGGAAAAGAACAGAGCGCAATAAAAGCATGATCAGGATTCCGTAAGCCAGCTCTCTACAACATCGGCCAGCGTAGGCCGCACCTGAACTGAATCGGGCAGCGCCGGGTCGTTCAGGGTCTTTTTACCATTACCCGTTTCCACCAGCCACGTCTGACATCCGGCAGCGTGTGCCGCCTCTAGGTCGCGCAGGGAATCACCCACTGTGACCACTTCATGCGCAGGCACATCGTAGCGATCCAGAATGTCCAGAAACATGCCAGGCAGGGGCTTGCGGCAGGTGCAGCCGGCATCCGGCAAATGCGGGCACATGAAAATGGCATCAATGTGTCCGCCAAGCAGTGCGAGCTGCTGCTGCATTTTCTGATGAATGGCAGTGAGTTCGTCTGGTGAAAACAGGCCACGGCCCAGGCCTGACTGATTCGTGGCAACCACCACTTTCCAGCCAGCGCGCGAGAGGCGGGCAATGGCCTGCAGACTGCCAGGCAAGGGGATCCATTCGTCAGCCGACTTGATGAAGTCGGGGCTGTCTTCATTGATCACGCCATCACGATCCAGGATGGCAAGTCTCATTGCGCCAGCCTTGAAATATCCGCAACCAGATTCATGATGCCGTGCAGCTGAGAGAGCAGGGCAAGACGATTCTGACGGATTTTTGGATCATCGGCCATGACCATCACATGGGTGAAGAAATCATCCACGGCCGGGCGCGTTTGCGCCACCGCCGCCAGACTCTTTTCGAACTGGCCACTGGCTGCATCGCTGCGCGCCTGATTTTCAATGGCTGACAGCGCTTCGTACAAGGCTTTTTCTGCCGGTTCCGTGAACAGGGACGGGTCAATAGCCGGCAGATCGCCTTCGGTTTTCTTGAGCAGGTTGCCGATACGTTTATTTGCTGCAGCCAGGCTCTCGGCCTCTGGCAACTGGGCAAAGGCAGTCACGGCCTGGATACGTGCACTCATTTCCTGCAGGGGAGGCTGCAGGGCAATCACGGCGTCAACCACCGATTTGGCGTAATCACCGCTAAGCTGATTGCGATAGCGTTCGTAAACGTACGCCAGAACTTCGTCTGCAGTTGCCTTGTCCAGGAGGTCTTGAGGGAAAGTGCTGACCGCAAATGCCAGAACAGCCTGAAGGTCAAAAGCGGGTTTGCCTGCAGACGCAGGGGCCAGATAGCCGCCGGCAGCCAGTTGCTCCACGGCACTGATGATACCAAGCGCCGCACGTCGCAGACCAAAAGGATCCCGTTCACCCGAAGGCTGCAGGCCGATGCCCCAGATGCCGACCAGCGTTTCTACGCGTTCGACGATAAAGAGTACGGCGCTGACCAGGGTATCGTCTGTTACGGGCGTATCAAAGCGGGTGCGGTATTGACCCGCAAGTGCCTTGACCACCTCTTCGGATTCGCCGTCGGCTTGTGCGTAATACGCACCCATAATGCCCTGCAGTTCAGGGAACTCGCCCACCATATTGGAACTGAGATCGGCCTTGGCCAGCTGCGCGGCACGGTCGGCACGTGATTCATCGGCATTCAGGGCCTGAGCCAGGAACACGCTGATGCGGCGCAGACGCTCCACGCGGTCGTGCTGGGAACCCAGCTTGTTGTGGTAGACAATATTGCCGAGCTGGGCGACGCGCGAAGCCAGTGGCGATTTCCTGTCGGTTTCAAAAAAGAACTCGGCATCGGCCAGGCGCGGACGGATCACGCGCTCGTTGCCCTCGATAATGTGATGCGGGTCATCAACCTGCATATTGCTGACAATCAGGAACTGATGTGTCAGTTTGCCGGTGCTGGGGTCAAACAGCGGGAAATACTTCTGGTTCAGACGCATCGTCAGGATCAGGCATTCCTGCGGCACGGCCAGGAATTTTTCGTCAAACTGGCCGACATAAATGGTGGGGTGTTCTACCAGTGCGGTCACCTCATCCAGCAGTGGCGTCACATCCGCTTCATCGCCCAGGGACGCACCCAGTTTTGCAGCCGATTCATCCAGTTGCCTGCGAATGGCATCACGCCGTTCGTCAAAGGACGCAATGACGCGGCCTTGCTCTTCCAGCGTTTTCGCGTATTGATCGGGATGAGAGACGGTAATGTTGCCTTCGCTCAGGAAGCGATGGCCGCGAGTCTGGTTACCGGCGTCGATGCCCAGGATTTTAACGGGCAGCACATCGCTGCCGTGCAGTACCACCAGACCGTGGACAGGGCGTACAAAGCGAACGCTGGTTTCTCCGTCTGCCAGCTGGTAACGCATGACTTTGGGAATGGGCAGATCAGCCAGGGCAGATTCCACCACGGCCTGCAGCACGTCTTTCAAACGGGCGCCGGGCGCCGTGCCCTTTGCAATCAGATACTCCTGCTTGCCGTCGGACTCGCGAACCAGGTCGGCGGGGGTCAGATGTGTCAGGTTTTTTGCGGCCAGCTTTTTCTGCAGGGCAGAGGTCGCCTCGCCATTGGCATCAAGACCCACTTTGACCGGCATGAGTTTCTCGGTAAAGGGTTGATCGGGCGCAACATCCAGAACGTCACTCAGGTGTGCGGCCAGACGGCGCGGTGTGGCGAAATTGAGCGTAACGCTATCCCCGGCCACCAGGTGCTGCTTTGCCAGACCCTGCGTCAGGCTGTCGGCAAACGCCTGCCCCAGTTTTTTGAGGGCACGCGGAGGTAATTCTTCGGTAAACAGTTCAACAAGTAAGGGCGAATTCATGATACTGCCTTGTTATTCTTGAGCATGGG
>JAFAGQ010000204.1 GCA_023422555.1 Pseudomonadota bacterium | reverse complement strand
GTACGACTGTCGTGTATGGTCAGTACGGCGATGCGCAGGGCAACGCGTGATTCTTTGTCGGTGAGGGATTTCATTTGTGAACTTCCTGCTGCGTAACGGGTGTATCGGTTTTGTGATCCGGCTTATTCCATTTGTCCAGACTTTCCTGGTCACTGCCGCGGGCTTCAACCCAGAATGCCTTGCCATCGGCAAGTGTTTCCCGTTTCCAGAATGGTGCGCGGGATTTGAGTGCATCCATAATATATTCGCAGGCATGAAAAGCGTCGCCACGATGGGCACTGGCCACGCCCACAAAAACAATCTGTTCCTGACGGGCTAGCGGGCCCACGCGATGTATCACCGTGCTGTCAATCACATCCCATCGCTGTGTGGCCTCGCTGACAATATCTGCAATTTCCTGTTCGCACATACCCGGGTAATGTTCCAGAAACAGTTCCTGAGTGGGCTGCGATGCAGAATAATCGCGGACATAACCAAGAAAGGTGGCCACTGCGCCGGCGGTGCCCTGGGTGCGTTCATGCAGTTCGCGAATCAGCTGGCCGGCATCAAAGTTGGTTTCCTGAACGATAATCATCTCAGCCTCCGCGTTTCAATCTGCTGACGTCTGGCATGCCAGCAGACAAAGCCTTGCGTCTTTCCGGTTGCATCTTAGCCTCCTGTCACTGGCTCAAATATGGCCACTTCGTCGCCGTCCTGCAACAGGGTATCTGGGCGCGCATGTTTTTTATTGACCGCTACCTTGAGTACTTTCAGTTCTTGCAGTGCTGGATAGCTGGTGTTCAGCTGCGCCAGCCATTGCTCCACGGTCTGTGGCGCGGCCAGACCCAACTGCTCGGTTCGTTTTCCAGTGAGTTCGGCAATTCGCGCGAAATAAAGCACATTAATCACCGCGCCACTCTCCACTTTTCCCACCGGATTTGTATATCAGGCGGGTATTATCGATGACAATGCCCTTGTCTGCCGCCTTGCACATGTCATAAATGGTGAGTGCGGCAATGGAACAGGCAGTCAGGGCTTCCATTTCGACGCCCGTCTTGTAATCACTGTGGCAAGTGGCCTCGATGGTAACAGTCAGGCTTTTCTCATCCAGGGTGAAGTCGATGCCCGCAAACGTCAGAGGCAGGCTGTGGCACATGGGAATCAGATCTGCACAGCGTTTGGCAGCCAGCACACCGGCAACACGCGCAGTGTTCAGCACTTCACCCTTGCTGTTCTCTGCAGCATACAGCGCGCTAAAAGACCGTTCTGTCATACGTACCACGCTGCGTGCGATCGCCTTGCGGGCAGTGGCCGTTTTGCCAAGGACATCGACCATGCGCACCTGACCGGATTCGTCCAGATGACTCAGGGCAGTAGCGGGCGAGGTGTCTTCACCGGGCGGATTGGAGGCTAGGGGTGTATTTTTCATTCGCTTGGGGCGGTCAAAACCGTGCAATTCAGTTGAATATTGTGGCAGTGAGCAGGACAGCCAACAGAATCTTCATGTGGCCGGACGCCTTCACGGCCTCGATGCTCACTGCACTCAATAACTATACCTTTATTTGCGACGAATGTGAAAACCGGAATGGTCGCGACGGTTTTTGTCTCGCGGCCCGCGGACCTCCGACCCGCGTTTTCTGCCTGCGGATGCGGGCTCGGAACGCCCGAAAATTGGCCATTGAACTGGGGGCAGGTGTTACACTAGCAGCACAGAATTTATTAACGAGACAGGAGTTGTTATGACAATCAGCATTGGCGATCGTGTACCCGAAGGAACGCTGACGGAATTCGTGGAAAACGGCCAGGAATCAGGACCGCAGGCATTCAAGGTATCCGAACTGGTAAAAGGAAAAAAGATCGTGATTTTTGGTGTGCCCGGTGCCTTCACGCCGACATGTACCTCCAAACATCTGGTTGATTTCATTCGTGATGCTGACAAAATCAAGGCCAAAGGCGTTGATGAAATCTGGTGTGTTGCCGTTAATGATGCATTCGTGATGGGCGCCTGGGGGCGCGATACCGGTGCTACCGGAACGATCCGTCTGCTGGCCGATGGGTCTGCCACCTGGACCAAAGAGCTGGGTCTGGAGCTGGACATGATTGCCCGTGGTCTGGGCGTGCGTTCACGTCGCTATTCTGCCGTGCTGGATGATGGTGTTGTTAAACAGCTGAATGTGGAAGAAGGCGGTCAATACACAATCAGTGGTACTGAAACGATCCTGTCACAGCTGTAATTTTAGAAGTCCGGGGCTATGTGGAATCGTCGCGTAGTCCCAGTTTGTTTGTTACGTTCTTGTTTGTGTGGCGTAGTTGTATGGCGAGGTAGTACGGCTTAGGGCGCTGGCCGGCGAAGACTCTGCATATATTGCAATTGTCGTTGGTCAGCCGGCAGGGTTCGGGCCATGCACCAAAAAACTGCCGGGTATAAAAAAGTGCCTGGCATAGCAGTACCGTTTTTATTTCATATTTGATTTTATTTCCCTCCTGTTTTCCGGTCAGGTCAGAATGATCAGCCTTTTCCTGTCTTTATTCTCGCTTTATCTTGCGACCTTGTTAATGTCGCTGGGTACGGGGTTGTACAACACCTTTATTGCGCTGCATCTGACGCATCAGGGGGTCAGCCAGGTCTGGATCGGTTTGCTGATCGCTGCCTTTTATACCGGTCAGGTTCTGGGTGCCAGGTTCGGCCACAAGCTGGTACAGCGCGTGGGTCATATTCGCGCCTATGCGATTTCTGCGGCCATGGTCACTGTTCTGGTCCTGGCCCAGACCATTACCCCCTTGCTGCCCATCTGGGTTTTTCTGCGGTTTCTGACGGGCGCGACCATGGTGACCCAGTACATGGTGCTGGAAAGCTGGCTTAACGATCAGGCCGATCAGAAGCAGCGCGGCAGCGTTTTTGCATTCTATATGGTGA
>JAFAGQ010000156.1 GCA_023422555.1 Pseudomonadota bacterium | reverse complement strand
CTGTCAGGGCCTGAAACCAGCGCAAGGATTGAGTTGAGTACACCATGGTGTTTACCTGCTGAAAATTAACCAACAATATTGACGAGTTTTCCGGGAACCACGATAACACGTTTCGGCGGACGTCCTTCCAGGAATTTTTCCAGTGAAGGATGTGCCCGGGCAACGGATTCGATATGCTCGCGATCGGCCCCATTGGGTATCTGGATGGAACCGCGAAGTTTACCGTTGATCTGCAGCATGAGCTCGATCTCGTCGGCAACCAGTGCGGCTTCGTCAACCTGTGGCCAGGGTGCATCCAGCAAATCACCATACTGTTTCACGTAACCCAGATCATTCCACAGGTGCCAGGTGATATGAGGTACAACAGGATAGAGCATGCGTATCAGGATGCCTGTCACTTCCCGCAGGGCTGCATCTTCCAATTCGCCTTCGGGGAGGTTTGCACCGTCAATCGCGTTGAGCAGCTTCATATTGGCCGAGACAACGGTATTGTACTGGATGCGCTCGTAGTCGTAATCTGCCTGACGCAGCAGTGAATAGGCCTGAAGACGCAGGTCTTTGACTGCCTTGCCGGCCTGGCTGAAATCCTGTGCATCAGCCGGTGCTGCAAGAATACGGGCTTTCAGTCCCTGAGTGATGGACCACAGGCGACGCAGGAAGCGGTGCGAGCCGTCAACGCCGGAATCAGACCACTCCAGTGTCTGTTCAGGCGGGCTGGCGAACATCACAAAGAGCCGTGCTGTATCGGCACCCATGGTGTCGATCAGCGCTTGCGGATCGACGCCGTTGTTCTTGGATTTGGACATGGTGCCCACACCACCATACTGAATGACCGAACCGTCACTCTTCAGGGTGGCACCGGTAATTGCGCCTTTCTCGTCGTAGGTATTGGTGACTTCTTCAGGCCAGAAATATTCAATGGCGCCCTGTGGTGTGCGGCGAGAATAAATATGGTTGAGCACCATCCCCTGACATAGCAGGCGCGTAAACGGTTCGTCGAATTTGAGCAGTCCCAGGTCGCGCATGACCTTGGTCCAGAAGCGGGCATAGAGCAGGTGCAGAACAGCATGTTCAATGCCACCGATGTACTGGTCCATGGGCATCCAGTAGTCATTGCGCTGGTCGACCATGGCAGTATCGTTGCCTGGTGAGGTATAGCGCATGAAATACCAGGAGGAATCCACAAAGGTATCCATGGTGTCTGTTTCACGCTTTGCAGGCTTGCCGCAGGAAGGGCAGGTGCATGACAGGAATGCCTCGTCTTTGGCCAGCGGGTTGCCGCTGCCATCCGGTATCAGATTCTCAGGAAGCTTCACGGGAAGGTCTGCTTCGGGCACGGGAACCGGGCCACAGCTTTCGCAATGGATAATAGGAATAGGGGTGCCCCAGTAGCGCTGACGCGAAATGCCCCAGTCGCGCAGACGCCATGTGGTCTGTTTCTCGCCCAGGCCTTTCTCGGTCAGTACGGCCGCGACGGCATCAACGGCCTCGCGAAAGCTCATGCCATCAAACTGGCCGGAATTGACAACCCGACCCTGCTGCTTGTCGCCGTACCATTCCTGCCACTCGGTGTCGCTGAAAGTCTTGCCGGGTACCTGTACCACCTGACGGATGGGCAGGTCATATTTGAGGGCAAAGGCAAAATCACGTTCGTCATGCGCGGGGACGCCCATGACCGCGCCATCGCCGTAGCTCATGAGCACGTAGTTACCGACCCAGATCTGCACGTCTTCGCCGGTAATCGGATGAACCACGGTCAGTCCCGCAGGCATCCCTTCTTTTTCACGGGTCGCCATTTCGGCTTCAGTGGTGCCACCCAGTTTGCACTTTTCGATAAAGGCAGCCAGTTCAGGATTGCCGGCCGCTGCATGGGTGGCAAGCGGGTGCTCGGGCGCGACGGCACAGAACGTAACACCCATAATGGTGTCGGCCCGTGTCGTGAACACATACATGCGCCCGTCCTGAATCAGATTGTTTTGCGCATCACGAATATTGTGCGTGAAAGCAAAACGAACCCCTTCGCTTTTACCCAGCCAGTTTTCCTGCATCAGGCGGACGCGTTCCGGCCAGCCCGGCAGATTGTTGGAAACCTGATCCAGCAACTCTTCGGCATAATCGGTAATGCGCAGATAGTAGCCTGGAATTTCCCGCTTCTCTACCGGCGCACCAGAGCGCCAGCCGCGCCCGTCGATGACCTGTTCATTGGCCAGTACGGTCTGATCTACCGGGTCCCAGTTAACAACCTGTGTCTTGCGATAGGCGATGCCTTTTTCGAGCATCTTCAGGAAAAGCCACTGATTCCACTTGTAATAATCGGGGTCGCAGGCGCACATCTCGCGCGACCAGTCGATGGCCAGTCCCATCGCCTTCATTTGTTTTTTCATGTAGGCGATATTGTCGTAGGTCCACTTGGCCGGCGGTACCTGTGATTTGATCGCGGCGTTTTCCGCAGGCATGCCGAATGCATCCCAGCCCATGGGCATCAGAACGTTGAACCCGCGCATGCGCAGCTGACGCGTCATCATGTCATTGATGGTGTAGTTGCGTACATGGCCCATATGCA
>JAFAGQ010000150.1 GCA_023422555.1 Pseudomonadota bacterium | reverse complement strand
AATCGGCCGGCCAGAAACGGGAAGAATCGGGCGTCAGCACTTCGTCCATGAGGTGAAGCTGGCCTTTTTCATCCAGGCCAAATTCGAATTTGGTATCGGCGATGAGAATGCCTTTTTCCGCCGCGTAATCGGCCGCTTCTGAATACAGGCGCAGCGTAATATCGCGGATCTGTTCAGCCACTTCCGGCCCGACTTCGTTTACTACGTGATCGAAAGACACATTTTCATCATGCGATCCCATTTCTGCCTTGGCTGCCGGCGTAAAAATGGGCTGATCCAGTTTTTGTGCCTGTACCAGACCAGCAGGCAGCGTGACACCACAAATGGCGCCGGTCTTGCGATAATCATTCCATCCGGAACCAATCAGATAACCGCGTGCCACGGCCTCGACCAGCACGGGTTTGAGCCGTTTGACCACCATAGCCCTGCCGCGAACCTGATCTGCCTCTGAAGGCTGAACCACCGATTCAGGAGCAATACCGGTTACATGCGTGGGAATAATGTGGCCAAGTTTCTTCAGCCAGAATTCGGTCAGTTCCGTCAGCACCTGTCCCTTGCCAGGAATGGGATCGTCCAGAATCACATCGAACGCAGAAATACGGTCTGTTGCGACAATGAGCAGTTTGTCGTCGCCAACGGCATACATGTCACGAACTTTGCCACGTGCCAGCAGCGGCAGAGACTGGATATCAGATTGAAGAAGCGCAGATGTCACTGGGAATCCTTTGCGGGGGAAATATTGCAACTGTCGCGAAGGCATTGCGCAATGCCACCGCCACAGGGCAACGGAATGGAAACGGGATTAATTCGCCATTTTACCGCTATCTACGGTGCAAGACAGAGAAAATCCCGTCATCGGCCCGCAATCGCTGACAGCCGTGAGAAATGCGAAGCGTCAGCCAACGCATCAGACTGTACAGATATTCTGCCAATAAAAAACCCCGCTACGACACTTTGTCGCAGCGGGGTCCACAGACAGACCACCCCGAAGGGTGGCACTTGTAGCCTGAAAGGTCAGTCTGATCTGAATTGCGGGTAATCGGCTTATCCTGGATATGCCCCCATTTCAGCGGGACTGGCCTGGTTGTTTGGCTGACCCTTGAATGGATCGACCCTGGTAACGCGCTTACTTGACCTGCTGAGCCAGTTTACCGGCCGCATAGGCCGCAGCCATATCGCTCAGCGGGATTGGTTTGATCTTGCTGGCGTTGCCTGCCGTACCGAATTCCTGGTAGCGAGCCACGCAGATTTTCTTGGCGGCTTCGCGGGCAGGCTTGTTGTATTCGCGAGGATCGAACTTACCGGGATTTTCGGCCAAGAAGCGGCGAATTGCACCTGTCATGGCAAGACGGATATCGGTATCGATATTCACTTTGCGCACGCCGAACTTGATGGCTTCCTGAATTTCTTCAACGGGAACGCCATAGGTTTCTTTCATGTCACCGCCGAATTCGCGGATTTCAGCCAGCAGTTCCTGAGGAACACTGGAGCTGCCGTGCATGACCAGATGGGTGTTGGGCAGGCGGGCGTGAATTTCCTTGATGCGGTTGATGGACAGAATGTCGCCAGTGGGCTTGCGTGTAAATTTATACGCGCCGTGGCTGGTTCCGATAGCAATAGCCAGAGCATCCAGCTGCGTCTGGCGTACGAAATCTGCAGCCTGTTCAGGATCGGTAAGCAGTTGCTCCATGGTCATGGTACCTTCTGCGCCGTGTCCGTCTTCCTTGTCGCCCTTCATGGTTTCCAGAGAACCCAGGCAGCCCAGTTCACCCTCAACGGTGACACCAACTTTGTGCGCCAGATCCACAACCTTTTTGGTGACGTCTACGTTGTATTCGTATTCTGCAATGGTTTTGCCGTCTGCCTTGAGGGAACCGTCCATCATCACGCTTGAAAAGCCCAGATTGATGGCGCCCTGACAGATTTCAGGAGACTGGCCATGGTCCTGGTGCATCACAACCGGAATTTCAGGATAGCTCTCTACCGCGGCCTGGATCAGATACTTGAGGAACCCTTCCCCTGCGTATTTACGCGCACCTGCAGAAGCCTGCATGATGACGGGACTATTGGTTTCCTTGGCCGCTTCCATGATGGCCTGGACCTGCTCCAGATTGTTTACGTTGAAGGCGGGAATGCCATAGCCGTTTTCTGCGGCATGATCCAGTAATTGGCGCATAGAAACGAGTGCCATGTAACGATCTCCTGAAATTGAAATTTATCTGAATAGTCCTATTTTAAGTGGGAATCCATCAACAGGGCTCGGCAAACCCGCTTTTTACCAAATTTACCAATTGTGACAGCCCGAATCACTGAAGCTGTCTTCAAGGCATGCACCAGAATCGTGCATAATGAACGCAACGATTGAACCAGCTTAAAAACGCGTGCGACAGTTAATTTGCAGGCAGCGCAGGCGCAGGTTTACTCTGTTGAAGGCGTGCGTCTGGCAGATTTGGGTCTGAACGCGTTGACAACTTCGGGGTGGGTTTCGATATATGGGCCGCCGATAAGATCAATGCAATAAGGGACGGCCGCAAAAATACCCGGTACTTTCACCCCGCCCTGCTCGTCGCGCAAACCTTCCAGGGTTTCCTGAATGGCCTTGGGCTGTCCGGGGAGATTGATGATCAGAGCCGCATGATCAGCCGTTTCGCGAATGACAGCGACCTGGCGGGACAGAATGGCGGTCGGGACAAAAGCCAGACTGATCTGGCGCATCTGTTCGCCAAACCCCGGCATTTCTTTGGTTGCAACCGCCAGCGTGGCTTCCGGGGTGATATCGCGCCGGGCGGGACCGGTACCGCCTGTCGTCAGAACCAGATCACAGCCGACCTCATCCACCAGTTCAATAAGCGCGTCAGAAATGGCCTGCTGCTCATCCGCAATCAGCCGGCTGACGGCACGAAATGGCGTTTGCAATGCACGGGTCAGCCAGGATTCCAGTGACGGGATCCCTTTGTCCTCGTAAACACCGGAACTGGCACGGTCTGACACGGACACCAGGCCGACAATGAGTTCATCGGGATGAGACCGCTTTATTACGTTTGTATTCATTTCGAGGGTGATACCTGATAGCGACGGTTTTGAAGACAAGGCAGCAATTCGCGTACCTCTGTAATGCGGGCTGATGAAAGCGTATGCACGGCAAGCCC